>CAJIZD010000006.1:0-49199 GCA_905181795.1 uncultured Planktomarina sp.
TAGACGGTGGATCATTAATTGCTAGAAGGCATATGGAATAAATTAAATAGCTCTAGATTTAAGTTAAAATAAGTTTTTTTATTAACTTATTCTATGACCACCAAATTGATCTCTTAATTTGTTTTTTAAGATTTTACCCGTTGCCCCTAAGGGAATTAAATCTGTAAAAATCACATCGTCAGGTATCATCCATTTGGCAATTTTACCTTCGTATGTTTTTAAAATATCATCCTTTGATGGAGACTTTTCAGGCATAGCTTGAACAATTAAAATGGGTCTTTCTTCCCATTTTTCGTGGGGAACAGAAATGACAGCAGCGTTAGCGACCTCTGGATGACCAACGCATATATTTTCTAAATCAATAGAACTTATCCATTCACCACCAGATTTAATAATATCTTTTGTTCTGTCGGTAATAGTCATAAATCCATTCTCATCTATTTTCGCAACATCACCTGTATCAAACCACCCTCCTTCAAGAAATCTGTCCTTTTCAGTAATATCATTATAATATTCCTTTAAAACCCAAAAACCTTTTGAGAGCAGTCTACCTTGAGTTTCTCCGTCTTCTGGTAAATCGTTACCTTCATCATCAACCAATTTCATTTGATGACCAAAAATAGTCCTACCTTGTGGAATTTTTTGATCATAATATTCAGTCCTATTTTTAGGCTCTTCAGCTAATGCAGGCATATTTACAGTTCCAAGTGGGCTCATTTCTGTCATGCCCCATGCATGAATTACCTCAGCTCCAAATTCATCTTCAAATCCTTCAAACAAAGTTCTTGGACATGAAGATCCACCTATAACCAGTCTTTTGACTGTATCTATTTTTTTACCAGAATCCCTTAAGTGATTTAATAATAAAAGCCAAATAGTTGGAACACCAAGAGAAATAGTTACCTTTTCTGCATTCATAAGATCAGTTAAGCTTTCACCATCTAACTTTGCACCAGGAAAAACTATTTTAGTTCCACACATTGGTGCAGCATATGGCGTTCCCCAAGCATTTACGTGAAACATTGGAACAACGGGGAGCACTACGTCTTTGGCGCCATAAGGGACAACATCTTTTAAATTCATACCATAGGCATGAAGAACCGTAGATCTATGTGAATAAAGTACACCTTTTGGATTACCTGTTGTTCCAGAGGTGTAACATAAGGATGAAGCGGTTTTCTCATCTAATTGTGGCCAAATAAACTGGTCAGTTTCATCTTTAATAAAATCCTCATAACATATAACTTTTATGTCATCTTTGACTTTAGGTTTTACCATATTCTTAGCATCAGTCATTACTACCAAAAATTCTACAGTCTTAAAGTTTTCTGATGCCTTTTCAATCAATGGTAAAATATTTAAATCAACACATAAGACTTTATCTTCTGCGTGATTAACAATGTAGGATACTTGATCTGGATGTAGTCTAGGGTTAATTGTATGACATATAAGACCACTACAAGATGTTGCATAGTATATTTCTAAGTGCCTATAACCATTCCATGCTAAAGTTCCAACTTTATCACCTTGTTGTAAATTTAGTGATTTAAGTGCATTAGCCAGTTTTTTAGATCTTTTTCCCCAGCTTGAATAATTATATCTATGAATTCCCCCTTCAACAGTATTAGATACAATTTCCTGTTTTCCGTAATTACTCACAGCATGTTCAAAAATACTTGAAATCAATAAGGGATGGTCTTGCATTAAACCTAACAAATATATCTCCTGTAAAACACAATTTTATAATTTTTTGATTTAATCATCAAAAATATATTTATTAAAGTACTAATTAATAAATGTAAGTTAAATTTTAGTTTTAATTTTTTGGTGAGAATAAGTATTGTTGTACCTGTTGGAAAGATATTTGCCAGCTGTAATCCCGTCAACCTCTGATATCACAGTATCAAATTGCGGGTTAAAGAAAAATGGAATTGAAAATCTTTCCTTGTCATTCCCAAATACTCTATGAGAAGTAGCTTTTATTTTGTTTTCTGACCATATTTGAATTAAATCACCAAAATTTACTATTAAATCATATTTTTCTGGAATAACTAACTCCCACTCATTATTTGGATTTTTAATTTCTAAGCCAGGATTTTGATCAGTAAGTAAAAGGGTTAAGCATCCATAATCAGTATGAGGCGCGATACCGTAGTCTTTTTTAGACATGTTTGCGTCTCTAGGAGGATAATAGTTACATCTAAGCAACGACATAGGGTTTTCAAATTTATCTTTAAAGAAATTATCTGTTAAGCCTAGAGAATAGTTCTATAAATGAAAGAATATTTAATGACACTTCACTACAAATATCAAAGTAACTATTAACAGTTTTTTCAAAATCAGGTATTTTTGTAGGCCATAAGTTCTTGGAATAATAGTCAAGTCCTTTTAATTCATGAGGCATTTTTTATAGGGCCAGAATCAAAAATTTCTTTATAGTCTGGATTGAAATTTTGATTAACTTGCTCACCTTGCGGCGCTCCCCAACCTCTATTTGAAGAAGTGTTTGCCATGTTGATTTTATTTTTTTCATCATAAGGAAGGCTAAAAGAATTATTATAAGTCTCGAAAATATTATTAATTATTTTTTCATTAATAGGAGTGTTCTTTAGCAATAAGAAACCATAATTTGAAACTGCATAATCAAATTTTTTTAATTCTACACCAAAGTCCTTGTGACTTTTATCTTGGATAATCATATAATTAATTTTTGGTATATTTGATTTCATATTATTAAAATTACAATAATTTTTAAAATTTCAAGTATTTTATATAAACATTATGTAAATAATTTATTTAAGTATATAGTTTTAGTACTATTTAAACTTTTTATAACTGGGAATACGTAAATGGTCATTATAAATAGCCCGTCTGAAATAAATAAATTTATTAACAAGCCTCTTACTCCAAGTGACTGGTATCATGTTACTCAAGATAAAATTAACAAATTTGCTGATGCAACATCAGATCACCAATGGATCCATATAGATGAAGAAAGAGCTAAAAAAGAAATGCCTGGCGGAAAAACTATAGCACATGGTTATTTTATGGTATCTCTACTTCCAAAACTTGCGGCACAAAATGCAGAAATCAAAAATACTTCTAGAACGTTAAATTACGGTTCTGATAAAGTAAGATTTATTAATATGGTTAAGGCAGGTTCACAAGTTAGATTAAATAGAACTATTATTTCATGCGAAGAAATGAAGAATGGTGGTTTTAGAGTAGTTAATAAATGCGAATTAGAAATTAAAGATGAAGACAAACCAGCTTTTATTGCTGAGACAATTTCTTTAGTTTTTCCTTAAAAAAAGCAAAAGGATCAAAAATGAAAGCTATTGTTTGTAATAATTTTGGACCTATCCAAGATATTGAATATAAAGAAGTAGATCAGCCTAAACTTGACGATGACAGTGTAATTATTGATGTAAAGTCTGTTGGTGTAAATTTTCCTGATGGCCTGTTGGTTCAAGGAAAATACCAATTAAAACCTGAAACACCCTTTATACCAGGAATGGAGGTTGCAGGTGAAATAATGAAAACAGGTCAGCACGTATCAAATTTTAAAATTGGTGATAGAGTGGCTGCTTTGTCACAATTAAACGGGTATGCTGAACAAACTCTAGTTAAAGAGGCCTCTGTATTCAAAATACCTGAAAATATGTCCTTTGACGATTCATGCGCTTTGTTATGTGCATATGGCACTTCTCATTATGCTCTAAAACAAAGAGGTAAACTTCAAAAAGGAGAATTACTTGTAGTTTTAGGAGCATCTGGTTCTACTGGTTTAGCAGCAATTCAAATTGGAAAAATTATGGGCGCAAAAGTAATTGCTGTAGCTTCTAATGAAGAAAAACAAAAAATAGCTAAAGACAATGGAGCAGACATATCTATCGGATACGATAATTTAAAAGAAGAGTTGAAAACTATTTCAGATGGTAAAGGTGTTGATGTTATATTTGATCCTGTTGGAGGAGACGTTTTTGAAACTGTAGCAAGAACTATGGCAAGAAATGGTAGGCTATTAGTAATCGGATTTGCTTCAGGTACTATCCCAAAATTAGCAGTTAACTTAGCTCTTGTTAAAGAATTTAGTGTTGTAGGTGTGTTTTGGGGTGCTTTTACTAGAGGAGAACCTGAAGAGTATAAAGAAAATATGATTGAACTTTTTCATTGGTATGAAAATAAATTAATCAAACCTCTTGTAGACGAAAAATTTCCTTTATCAGAAGCTAGTATGGTTTTAGAAAAAATTCTTTCCCGAGGTGCCAAGGGCAAAATAATTTTAAACCCATAAATATATTTAAATTATGGTTCAACTATTGCTTTTTTACAAAAATTGCAAAGATATGGGAAAGAAAAAACAAAACTGCATTAACTACTACTATTGATGGTCCGGATGGAGCATCAATCTCTACTGATAGATAAATACCTAGAACTACCGATATAACTCCCAACAGAGTTGCAACAATAGCCATCATTTCTGGGGAATTTACCAATCTCCTGGATGTTGCAGCAGGTATTATCAACATTGCCGTTATTAATAGTAATCCAATAATTTGAATTGATACCGCAACAACGATCGTAAGTATTGAAGTTAAAAGAAGATTTATGAATAAAGGGTTTACCCCCTCAGCTTTTGCTAGATCTTCATCGATAGTAACTAAAAGTAATGATGACCAATTTAAACAAATAATTAAAATTACAAATAATACTGCTAAATACATACCCCAGAGGTCATTCTGTGTTACAGCTAGAATATCACCAAATAAGAAAGCATGGATGTCAATTTTTATTCTATTCATTGAAATCACTATAATACCAATGGAAAGAGCTAAATGAGCTAAAACACCCAATAACGTATCAGAAGATAAAACTTTGCTTTGTTGCAACCATAAAAATAAAATACCAAATAATAGACATGTAAATACTATACCTAAATTAATACCTACACCCATTAAAATACCTAACCCTACTCCAAGCAAAGAGCTATGCGCTATGGATTCCCCATAATAAGACATTCTTCTCCATACAACAAAACAACCTACTAGGCCTGATATCATAGCAACGGCTAAACCAGCTAAAATACCTCTTAGAATAAAAGGATCAGTTATTTTCGTCTCCAATGATGAAATTTTGATTATTATGATTATGACTATTAGAGTGTTGATAAACAGCCATCATATTTGCCATATCTTTCCCAAACATTGAAATAAACTCAGGGTCTTTAGTGATTTGCTGAGGTTTACCTGAACAACATATATGATTAGAAAGACATAATACCCTCTTCGTAGAAACCATTACTAAGATGTAAATCATGAGACACCATCAAAATACTAAGATTTCTTTTTTTATAAATAGACTGTAAAAGTTTATAGAAATTCATTTGACCTGAAATATCTAAATTTTGGGCTGGTTCATCCAAAATAAGTAAGTCTGGATTATTTAATAGACTTCTAGCCAACAGAACTCTTTGCATTTCACCACCAGATAAAATTGATAATTGTTTATCAATGATTTTATCAATCTGAGTTTCTAAGATAACTTGTTGAAATGAGATTTTATCAAATTTTTTTCGAACAGTTTATAAAGTTTTTAACATTTATAGGTATTGTATTTATAACTTTAATACTTTGAGGCATATAGCCTATTTTTAAGCCTTCCTTTTTATTAATTTCTCCAAATTCAGGTTTATAAAAGCCCATAAGACATTTTAAAAGCATCGTCTTACCAGCACCGTTAGGACCAATTATAGAAACAAAATCATTTTTATTAATCTGAATATCAATATTTTTTAAAATAGATTTTTGATTCTTAATTACGCTAATGTTTTTAGCAGATATGAGTGCATTTATTGATTTCATTTTTGAATACAATCATTGCAATGACCTTCAATTTCTAAAGTAGTGTTACTTACTATGAAATCTCTTTTGTTGGCAGATTTAAATATATTTTCAGTTAAATTTTTATCACAACATTCTTTATAAATATTACATATTTTACAAATAAGAAAATAACATTCCTTATGAACTTTAGGGTGAAAACAACCAACATATGAATTAATAGAATTTAATTTATGTATGAAACCATTCTCTATTAAAAAATCTATTGCTCTATATATTGTAGGTGGATGAGCTCTTTTTTCTGTTTCTTCAGTAAAAACATCTAAAATTTCGTAAGCTTTTATCGGTTTCTTATACTTTATAATTATTTCAAATATTTTTTGACGTATTTCTGTAAATACTAAATTATTTAATTCACAAATTTCAAAGACTCTCGCGATAGAATCTTGTACTTCTTTTGTATTTTTTAAATTAAATTTCATAATTAACCATACAACATAAAACTTGACTTTCATAGGTAAGTATAGTGTTATGTTATAACATTTCAACACAAATTTTAAAGGACTACTTATAATGAAGTTATTATCTACTATAATGTTATTTGCATTTTCAAGTATTAATGCTTTTGCTACGGAAACAACAGGAGTTATTTCAACAATACAACCAATAAATTCCTTAGTAAGTGCTGTAATTGGAAACACAGGTAAAACTATTTCAATTATACCTGCTGAACAATCACCTCATGATTTTAAATTAAGGCCCTCAGACGTAAAAGTTTTACAAAATGGTAATATAATATTTTATGTTTCAAATCATTTAGAAAGTAGCGTCACAAAAGTTTTTAAAAATTTACCTAAGAACATTAAATTAATAAATTTAATGGAAGAAAGTGGCATTAATCATTTAGCTATACGTGATAATGCAGCTTGGGAACGTCATGACCATCATGGTGATGATCACGATGACCATGATAAACATGGTAAAAAACATGATGATCACGATGACCATGATAAACACGGTAAAAAACATGATGATCACGATGACCATGATAAACACGGTAAAAAACATGATGATCACGATGACCATGATAAACACGGTAAAAAACATGATGATCACGATGACCATGAAAAAGAAGACGACGTGCATATTTGGTTAAGCCCAGACAATGCAATAAAAATCGTACAAAAAGTTAATAAAGTCTTAAGTCTTTATTTTCCAGAAAACTCAAAAATATATAATGATAATACGACAAAATTTATTGATAAAATTAAAAATTTAAAAATGGAATTGTAAGAGAATTGTCACCTATTAAGAATAAACCTTACATAGTTTTTCATGACGCTTACCAATATTTTGAAAAAACTTTTGAGTTAAATGCAGTTGGGTCTGTTGCCCTTGAAGGAGACATAGCTTCATCCCCTAAGCAAATTTCTTTTATAAAAGATAAAATTGTTAAGTCTAAAGCATCATGCGTATTTCAAGAACCTCAGTTTGACAGTAAATTAGTTAAGATAGTTGTTGAAGGGACTGATGCTAAAATAGGAACACTTGATCCTCTTGGAGTTAATATTACTGGAGATAAAGATTTTTATTTACAACTCCTTTCAAACATGGCTAAAAGTCTGAAAGAATGTTTAGGATAATAATTTAAAATGTTAATTTGTGAAAATCTCTCATTTTCTATAGATGGTCACAAGTTATTTTCAAATATAAATCTTAATATTGAAAATCAGAAGGATCTGTTAATCACGGGTCCTTCTGGTGTTGGTAAGACAACTTTACTAAGTATATTATGTGGACTTCAAAAACCTACTGAAGGTAAAGTTTTATATGATGATATTAATCTCTATAATTTAGTTGAGAATAAAATTGACTATTTTAGAGGTGACAAGCTTGGAATTGTTTTTCAAAATTTTAATTTAATTAATGCATTTACTATTAAACAAAACCTAGAACTTGCTAATACAACCCAAGGTTCTGGAGATAAAAATCTCTATGACCTTTTACAAAGAGTTGGACTAGCTGACAAATCACACATTAAAGTATCAAAATTAAGTGTTGGAGAAAAACAAAGACTTGCAGTTGCCAGAGCTTTTATAGGTAACCCCAAATGGATTTTTTGTGATGAACCTACTTCATCTCTTGATGATAAAAATGCTGAAATAATTTCTCAATTTATTAAAGATGAAAGCACACGATGTAAAGCATCCTTGATTCTTATTACTCATGATAAACGTGTGCAGTCTATTCTTAATTTTTCTCAAACCTTGAAATTAGGAGAAGAATTATAAATATATTTTCAATTTCATATCTTTATTTAAAGTCTAATCCATTAAATTTTTTGCTCAGCATGTTTTTAATGATAGTGGGCATGACAATAATAACTGTGTCTATTTTAGTAACCCAGATTACAAAAAATACCTTTAACAAAAACAACCCGAATTTAGACGTTGTTGTTGGAGCTAAAGGAAGCCCTCTTCAGCTAATTTTATCTACGATTCATCATATCGATATTCCTACTGGTAATATAAGTTATAAAAATGCTTTAAATATAATTAAACACCCTGCTATTAGGAGCGGCACCCCAATTTCATTAGGTGACAATTTTCAGAACTTCAGGATAGTAGGCACAAGTAAAAACATCCTCAAATTATACAACGCAAATCTTAAAGTAGGTAAAGTATGGGAAAAACCTATGCAATCTATAATTGGCTATAACGTAGCTAATTTCACACAATTAAAGATGAATAAATTTTTTGTAGGTTCTCACGGTCTGATTGATACAGGTGATGTACATGCCGAACAACCATATAAAGTAGTTGGAATATTAAATAAAACAGGCACTATATTAGATAACCTAATTCTGACAAGTTTAGATAGTGTTTGGCGCCTTCATTCTAATGAAACTAATTCTAAAACTGTTAATAGTAACTCTAAATTAGAAGTTACAGCATTATTATTAAAATATAAAAATAAAAGTTCAGTTTTTTCTTTTCCAAGATTAATTAATAAAAATACGAATATGCAAGCTGCTAGTCCTAGCTATGAAATTTCAAAATTATTTAAATTAACTGGTGATGCACATATGGTTATTAAATACTTAAGTATACTAATCATATCGCTATCATTTGTTTGTACTCTTTCCGCTCCTAAATAATATAAATGATCGTAAATATGATTTAGCAATTTTAAGAACTCTCGGGGCTAAAAAAGGAAAGTTTTTTCATTAATTTTAATTGAAGGCATGTCAATATCTCTTTTAGGAAGTGTTTTTGGCATAATAATTGGATGCGTGACCTATATCAGTGTTCAATACTTTTCTTTGATTGGAAGAAATATGACATCAATACAATATGATTTCGTTTTTGATTTGTTCGCTGTATGGTTGATTGTAATGGTTGCTTCTTTTCTAACTTGTCTTATACCTTGTATCAAAGTATATAAACAAAATATCAGATCAATTTTACTTAATAGTTAAAACTTTATTTTTAAGGAAATAGAGTAAATTATGAAAAACATTACTTCATCAAACATTACTTTTTTTTTAATAATTATATTTTCATTGTTTTCTTTACATGCATTAAGCTTTGAAAAATTTAATCTTAATGAAATTGATCCTGATGAAAATATAATTGTTGAAGATTTATATGAACCATTGAAGGTCACAGGAGATGCTTTACCTTGGCAGCTATTTTCTCAAACTAAAGAAATAGAAGATTGTACTATTGATAAAGACGGGTTTGATTACTGTCTTATAAAACCAGAATATAATCAAAAAATTAAACAATATAATGGCAAAGTAGTTACTTTAATGGGCTATATGTTTCCTCTAGAACAATCTGAAAAACAAAAGAATTTTCTTTTAGGTCCCTATCCTTTAAGTTGTCCCTTTCATTATCACGTAGGCCCTTCGCAAGTTATTGAGATCAATTCAGATCAAGCTATTGATTTCTCATTTGATCCTGTAACAGTAAAGGGTGAATTAAAAGTGAAATTCAATAAAGAAACTGGAATATTTTATTATTTAGAACTTAAAGCTTCTTAAATTATATAGTTTCAGCAGTTCCCCATATGTTTGTCACTTGACTAGACAGTACTCCACCGTTGCCGTGCGCAACTGATAGTTTAGCGTTATCAATCCATCCCCCGTCTAACCTTGTTCCTACATTGTCTCCAGAAGAGTTCCTTAATTGCCTTAGAGCTTCAAGTGTTACAAAAAGACCATACATTCCAGGATGAACGCATGATAGCCCTCCTCCATTAGTATTTACCCTTAACTTACCAGATGGGCCTATATTATTATTCTTTACTAAGTCTCTAGCTTCACCTTTTTTACAAAACCCTAAATCTTCTAAAAACAATAATGTGTTGATTGTAAATGCGTCATAAAGTTGAACTGTATCCATATCACCAGGTAAATAACCTGACATTTCAAAAGCTCTTCGACCACTATCTATTGCCGATGTTCTAACTAAGTCTGGCATCTCTGAAACCATTCGATGATGATGTTCCATTGCTGCACCTAACATAAATATCGGAGTGTTTTTTGTATCTTTTGCCCTGTCAGCGCGTGTCATTACAATTGCTGCCCCACCATCCGTCACAAGACAACAATCAAGTTTTCCAAGTGGGTCTACTATTGGTCTTGCACTTAAAACATCGTTTACACTCAAAGGACCATCATTATGGGTATAGGCTCTAGGATTTAAAAGTGCCCAATCTCTTGCAGAAACAGCTATATTTGCCAGATCTTCTCTAGTAGCTCCAAACTCGTACATATATCTTTTAGCAGCCAGAGCATAAGCAGTAACTGGCATTCTTGGATCATATTGAGCTTCATAAGGCATTGCTTCAGAAATAGTTTTAAATCCACCAATACTTTTTTGGTTCGAACCATAGGCAATCACTGCTACATTTATTAACCCTGCATCAAGAGCCATTGCAGCTGTTAAAATATGAGATAAAAAACTAGAACCCCCAATTTGTGATCCGTCTGCAAATTTTGGCTTTATTCCAAGATATTCTGACAATGACATCGCTGCCATAGAATGGAAAGCTGTAGCTGCAAAAACTCCATCAACTTCGCTTAATTTTATGCCAGCATCATCGAGCGCATCATGAACGGAGTTAGCCATAATTTCCATAGCACTCCAACCTGCTGCTATACCACAACCACTTTCAGCCAAACCAACAACAGCAGTTTTACCTCTTAATTTATTTATGTCATTTTTAATCATACTACTCACCTTCACAATACATCAAATATAATTGCTGGTTCCCCTTTTAAAGAAGAAATTCTAGCTTTTACTTTTTGACCAATTTCAACTTTATCTGGATCTATACCTTCAACTCTTGCCATCATTCTTGGGCCTTCATCAAGTGTAATTAATGATAAATTAAAATCCCCACCCTTCTCCGGCAATCTCCTATTACATGTAGTACTATGAACAACACCATTACCTGACGCCTCTAACCACTCTAAATCTCTTTCGCCACTTCCTGGAAAAGCTACTCTTGGATGGAAGAAAAATTGATTCAAACTTTTACTTTTTTGAATCATAAATTTACCTTCAGATAAATATTTTTTGAATTGTTGTTCTGGTCCTAGTGAACCTTTTAAAATTTCTGGCATATTTTCTCCTTAGATTAAATTTATTTAGTCACAATTAAGGCATCAAGAGCTATCACTTGTTTATCACTTACAAGAACCGGATTCATTTCAACTTGATCAATTTGATTGGAGTTTGCAGCTATAAAATTAGATAAGTTAACAATAATCTCTTTTAAGGCTTCTATATCAATCGATGACTGTCCTCTAGCACCATAAAATAAGTCTTTACCTTTAAGAGACAATATCATTTTTTCAGCTTTTTTATGAGATATAGGAGCTTCAGCAAAGGCAATATCTTTCATTACTTCTGCATATATACCACCAAGACCAAACATAACTATAGGACCAAATACAGGATCAATTTTGGCACCTAATATACATTCAATTCCACCCTTAACCATTGGAGAAATCATAACTCCGTCAATAACAGCGTTAGGCGCATTGTTTTTTATGTTTAAATGAATTTCTTCATAAGATTTGATTGCGTTATCAATATTTCCAATATTTAATTTCACTCCTCCAACATCTGTTTTATGCTGAATGTCTGGAGAAACAATTTTCATAACATATTTGTTGTTATCTTCATTAAAAATAGATTTTAATTCATCTTTGTTCCGAATTAACGTAGATGTAACAATCGGTAATCCAAAATTTCTGAGAATTTGACTGCAATCAACTTCATTTAACTTTTTATTTGGAATTTGAACTACAAAGTCTTTTTTATTAAAATCATTAACAAAATGCTTATCTTTAAATTCTTCTCCAAAGAACATTAAAGCGGACATTGCCACCACAGCTCTAGTTGGATCTTCTATACAAAGAAACCCTGCATTTTCATATGTTTTTACAATATCCTCATTGGCAACCATACAATTAATAAAAAGTTTATCGTCATAACCTTTCATAGCTTTTTTCAATGATTCAAGTAATGGCTTTGATAAAATAGGTGAACCGGGAACAGTCGTCCAAAAACCAATCAAAGCATCATAACCACCTCTAGATAACATCAGGTCAGTAAATTTTGGAACAATAGATAAGTCATTAAAAAATTGAGCTGTCACATCAACAGGGTTCATTGGGGATGCAAAAGGAACTAACTTCTTCAACTCATCTTGAGTATCTTGCGGCATTGGTCCCACCGTTAAACCTTCATCAGCAGCAGCATCTGCAATTAACACTCCTCCACCTCCGGATATTGTTACAACTCCTAAATTTTTTCCTGTTGGATAGGTTTTTGCTCTGGTTGCATAAGCAATATCTAGCATTTCTTCTGTACTTTTGACTCTATAAGCCCCATGAGCTCTCAAAACTTCATCATAAATGACGTCTTCTCCAGCTAATGAAGCAGTGTGCGAATTTGCAGCAGCAGCTCCAACTTCAGATCTTCCAACTTTCATAAATATAACAGGTTTTTTTTCAGATCTTGCAGCATCTAAAGCTTTTGTAAATTGCTCTCCGTCCTTAACGCTTTCAGCATAAGCCATTATTGTATGAACTTCTGGATCTTCAGCCATCATTTGAATTGTTTCGCCAACTGACAAATCAACTTCATTACCAGTTGTCATCCAATATCTAATACCAAGACCTCTTTCATGGGCAACCATATAAATGTGACTGCCATATGCTCCCGATTGGCTAGCGATTGCAATGTCTCCTGGTATGGGAGTTGTTCTATTAACCGTGGTTGTAAAAGTAGGAAAAAAGTTATTTGCTGAATTGAAAAGCCCTAAACAATTTGGTCCAATTACCCTTAAACCACTATCTTGGCTAATTTTCTTAATTTCGTTTTGAAAAACTTCACCTTGACCACCTATTTCAGAAAATCCAGAAGAAAATATTAATGCAGTTTTAGCTTTTTTAATGACTGCCTGCTCTAAGACAGAAACAACTAATTTAGATGGTACTGCCACTAGAATAAAATCAAGATCATCTTTAACATCTAGTAAAGAAGGATATGCCTTCATTCCTTGCACGTGATCTCTATTAGGGTTAATTGGATAAATATCACCAGAAAATTTTTTTTCAATCATGTTAGATAAAGGGCGTCCTCCAATTCTAGTTTTATCATCAGAGGCACCAACAATTGCTATTGATTCTGGTGACATTATTTCTTTTAAAGTTGTCATTTTTAACCCTTAATTTAATGGACAAGTATAAAACAGTGTATAATCTACATTAATTAATAAACTTGTTAAATGAAACAGTTAATATTTTTAAATAGATAGTTTAAATAAATAAAATGCCCCGAATTTTAGTTTTAAGTTGTTTTGTACAAATGGTTTCCATGACTGGGTTTGCCGTATGGCCAATCTATTTAGTAGAACTTCAATCACAATGGAACTTATCTAACAGTGAAGCAGGATGGATTAGTGGATCTTTCTATATTGGATACGTAATAGCAACACCATTTTTAGTTAGTATGACAGACACTTTTGATGCAAGAAAACTATATTGCTTTTCTTCACTTCTTGGATGTTTTGGGTTATTACTATTTTCTTTTTTTGCAAGTAATGCACTTAATGCATCCATATGTTGGTCACTTGTAGGAGCTGGTCTTGCTGGCACTTATATGCCTGGGTTACAAATTCTTAACTCTAGACTTAATAAGGTTTCCAGAGAAAAATATGTAGCTGTTTATACATCTTTTTTTGGATTAGGCGTTGCATTCTCATTCTCACTTTTTGGTATTTTAAAGAGTTATCAAATATCTTGGGAACATGCTTTTATATTCGCATCAGTAATTCTTTTCTTATGTGCATTCCCCTTATTATTATTTTCTGGAAGAGAGATTGAAGAAATAAATAAAAAACCTTATCAAGGAATAATTAAAGTAATAGTTCCAATATTTGGCACATTTAAAAATAAAAAAGCATTACCATTCATACTTGGTTATGGAGGGCACACTTATGAACTGTTTGGCTTTAGAAGTTGGACATTTCCTTGTATCTTATTTTTGTCAAATCATTTCAATAATTCAGTAAGCGACGCATTTATAGCTAATTGTATCGGCTTAATGGGTTTTCTTGGTATTTTTGCATCTATTTATGGAGCTAAGTACTGTATTGGGAAAGATAGAGCTAAAATAGTAAGTAAGATGGGGCTAATATGTTTTATAGGTTCAATTTTAACGGCTATCTCATTTTGGATTAGTTTTTGGTTAGCTCTTTTAATGTTGTTAATATATAATGCTCTCATAGTTCTAGATTCAGGTTCACTAACAACTGGTGCAGTTGTAAACGGTAAACCTGAAGATAGAGGAGTAAGGTTAGCTCTTCATTCAATGGTTGGTTTCTTTGGAGGAGCTTTAGGAGGACCTATTATAGGATTTATTTTGGATAATTTTGGAGGGCAGACGAGTCATCTAGCATGGTTTTTATCCTTCACATTTTTAGGGTTAGGATCTTTATTTTCAACTTTAACTTTCAAATATTACCATTCAAGGTATCGAATATAATTTTAACATGTTAGAGACAATATTAATTTATTTTTTCTTGAAGGGGAAACTTTTATGAATACAAAGATTTTACTTAATGAGCGCCCACACGGGGAACCCACTTTACAAAACTTTAAAACAGTTAAAGAAGATATCAGGGAACCAAATGAAGGGGAAGTTCTTTTAAAAACAATATATATGTCGTTAGATCCATATATGCGTGGAAGAATGAATGACGCTAAAAGCTATGCAAAGGCAGTTGAAATTGGCGATGTTATGGAAGCTGGTGCATTAAGCCAAGTTATTAAAAGTAAATCTGATAATTTTAAAGAAGGTGATTTTGTAGAAGGTAGAACTGGCTGGCAGGACAACCCAACTGTTGATGCAAAAGAACTTAGAAAAATTGATCCTTCAATGGCTCCGTTGTCAACGTCAATTGGCGTTTTAGGTATGCCTGGTACGACCGCTTATGTTGGCATGCATAATTTTGCTAAACCACAAAAAGGAGAAACAATTGTAGTTTCTGCAGCTTCTGGAGCCGTGGGTGCTACAGTTGGTCAAATTGGAAAAATTTATGGCTGTAGAGTTGTAGGCGTAGCAGGTTCAGAAGAAAAATGTAATTTCACAAAATCTGAATTAGGATTTGATGAATGTGTAAATTATAAAGATCCTGATTTTAAAGCTAAACTTAAATCAGCATGTCCTAATGGAGTAGACATATATTGGGAAAATGTTGGGGGAATAACATTTGAAGCTGTAATGCCAATCTTGAATGATTACGCAAGAATTCCAGTTTGTGGACTGATTTCTTTATATAATGCAACTAGTTTACCAGAGGGAAAAGACAGATTACCACTCTTATTCAGGCAAGTGTTGACACAAAGAATGATGATAAAAGGCTTTATTGTCTTTAACCATTACGATCAAAGAGAAGAGTCGATTATTGCTTTATCAAAATGGATTCAAGAAGGCAAAATTAAGTATAAAGAGGATTTTGTTGATGGACTTGAAAATGCTCCCAATGCGTTCATAGGTTTATTAAATGGTAAAAACTTTGGAAAATTAGTAGTTAAAGTTAATCCAGATCCAACAATCTAAATAATTATTTTTGATAGCCTTAATTAAGGCTATCAAAATTTTTATTTTTATCTACTAAATCTATTAATAATTGTGGTGGAGACCAGAACCTACTATCTGCTTCGGAAAATTTCTGAATATTTAGTAATATTTTATCCAAACCAATCATGTCTGCATATTTCATAGGTCCTCCTCTCCATTTAGGAAACCCATAACCATTGGTATAGACCACGTCTATATCTGATGGCCTTATGGCAATTTTTTCTTGTAAAATTTTAGTAGATTCATATACCATTGCCGCAATATATTTATCTAATATTTCTTGATCAGAAAAAATCTTTGGAACCACACCAGCCCTTTGTCTTTCTGAACTACATATAACTTCGATTTCAGGATTTGGAGTTAAAAAATCAACACCTTCACCATAAAGATAATAACCCTTAGAGGTTTTTTGTCCAAACCATCCATTTTCACAAACTCTATCAGCTATTTCAACATACCTATCATCTTTATGTCGAAAAGGGGCTTTTCGCTTTCTAGTTGCCCAGCCGATGTCTCCTCCAGCAAGATCAATCACTTGAAAAACACCCATTGCACATCCAAATTCTCTCAATACTTTATCAATATGAAATGGGCTAGCTCCATCTTCTACCATGTGATAAGTACCAACAAGGTATTTAGAAAGAATTCTATTGCCTATAAACCCATCGCATACTCCTGAACGCACAGGAACTTTCTTCATTTTTTTTGCAAGCATAAAAGCTGTAGCAACAGTATCTTCTGAAGTTTTATCAGCTACAACAACTTCTAATAATTTCATTATATTTGCTGGTGAAAAGAAATGAAGACCTATCACCCTTGAAGGATTATCTACAACAGTTGAAATTTCATTAACGTCTAAATAACTTGTGTTTGATGCTAAAATACAATTTTTACTACAAATATCATTTAATTTAATAAAAACCTCTTTTTTAACTTCCATGTTCTCAAAAACAGCTTCAATGATTAAATCTCTATTATTAAGCTCTTTCATATCAGTGGTAGCAGAAAACAGGCTTGTTAATTGTTTTTTTTGATCTGATGTAATCCTTCCTAATTTAACATTTCTTTCATATGTGGAATTTATTTTTTCTAAAGCCTTATCAATTGCACCTTGATTCTGCTCTATCATAATAACGTTATATCCTGCATTCATAGCAGCCATGGAAATTCCTGTACCCATTGTACCACCGCCAATTATACCAATATTTTTAAGTTCCACTGGCTTACCACTTGCTAATTCAGGTATTTTTGTTATGGCCCTTTCTGAAAAGAATGAATGAATTAAGCCTTCTCTTTGAGTGCTTTTAATACATTCTTTGAATAACCTTCTTTCATTCTTTATCGCTTCAGGAAAGTCTAGACTAAGACCTTCATCAACAGATGTTATAATTGCATGAGGAGAGAATAGATTTTTATATTTTTTTAATGCCTCAGACTTGAACTTAGCTATAACACTTTTTATCTCTTCTATATTTTTTATTTTATCATCAATTTTAGAAGTAGGTCTGATCTTTGCCCCTTCTTTTATTAATTTTTTAGCATACGCTATTCCATTATCTATACTTTTATTGTCTTGAGCAATTTCGTCTACTATACCGTTTTCAAAAGCTTCTCTTACAGGAACATGCTTTCCTGTTAACATCATATCTAAAGCCATTGAAACACCACAAAGCCTTGGCAATCTTTGTGTCCCTCCAGCACCAGGCAAGATACCCAACAAAACTTCTGGTAATCCAACTTTAGTATTTGGTGCAGCAATTCTGTAGTGAGCAGACATAGCTACTTCTAAACCTCCTCCCAATGGAGTGCCGTGAAGAGATGCTACAACAATTTTGTCTACACTTTCTATTTTATCACAAATTTCACTCAAAATTGGTGCATCAATGTCTTTACCAAACTCTTTAATATCAGCACCTGCAAGAAAAGTTCTTTCAGGTGCAGTTATTACTATTGCTTTAACAGATTTCTCTAAAGCTAGTGTTTCAATAGTTTGAAGCAACTCAATCCTTACAGCTGCGCTAATAGCATTAACTGGAGGATTAGAAATTTCAATTAACGCTATGTCGTCTGATATACTATGTTTAACAACTGTCATTTTTCTCTCTTTATATTAATTTATTTTTGGCTTCTATATACTCATTATTAATTCTTTTAACTAGATCACTTGTCGGCAGAATACTTTTCACCGCCGATATACCCTGACCTGATCCCCAGATCTCTTTCCAACTTTTGGGCTTTGAAGCACCTGAACTGAAATTCATTTTACTTGAATCACTAACCTCTAGGTTATTTGGATCTAGACCTTGTGCTTCTATAGAACCCTTTAAATAATTTCCGTGAACTCCTGTAAAAAGATTAGTATATACTATATCATCAGCCGAAGATTGAGTAATCATCTCTTTATATCTTTGGTCAGCGTTAGCTTCATCAGTCGCAATAAACGCAGACCCAATGTAAGCCAAATCTGCGCCCATAGCTTGGGCAGCTAAAACAGCTCCACCATTAGCTATTGAACCTGATAACAATAGAGGCCCATCAAACCATTCACGAATTTCCTGAATTAAAGCAAAAGGTGATAAAGTTCCTGCATGACCTCCCGCACCTGCTGCTACAGCGACTAATCCGTCAGCACCTTTTTCAATGGCTTTTTTAGCAAAGAAATTGTTAATTATATCGTGCAAAACAATACCGTTTGCTTGGTGCGCTACTTGATTAACTTCTGGTCGGGCTCCAAGAGATGTTATCCAAACAGGAGCTTCCCACTTAGCACAGATATCAATGTCTTGTTCCAACCTTACATTAGACTTATGTACTATATGGTTAACTGCATAGGGAGCAGCTGGATTATCTGGGTTTTTTTGATTATATCTATCCAATTCTTCATTAATTTTTTTTAGCCAAATTTCTAACATATTTGGCTCTCCTTCTCCTTCCCTTGCATTAAGGCATGGAAATGAACCAATAACACCTGCTTTACATTGAGCAATAACAAGATCTGGATTTGAAATTATAAAAAGTGGAGATCCTATAACTGGAATTTTTAACTTATCTAGAGGTGGAAGCAGTGACAATATGGGCTCCTGTTAAATATAATATAGTTGGATTTAAATGTTTAACACTCAAATTATAAAATCATCAATAAATTTAATTACATTTTTTTATTTATTTACTATAATTTAAAGTTAAGTGGAGTGGAGATTAAACATGTATTTAAATGATGACCAATTAAAAAAATTTGATGAAGATGGCTATTTATTTTTTCCTGAAATGTTCAGTGCTGATGAAGCTTCCTTATTAAAAGATGAGGCTGACAAAGTATATTTAGAAGATAGAAAAGAAGTTTGGAAAGAGAGTTCTGGAGTCGCCAGAACAGCATTTGCCGCTCACAAATACAATGAGGCCTTTAGTAGATTAGGAGCTCATCCAAGATTAATTGAGCCCGTCTCGCAAGTGTTAGATGGGGATATTTATATGCATCAGTTTAAGTTAAATGCAAAAGCTGCGTTTGATGGAGCTGTTTGGCAATGGCATCAAGATTATGGTACTTGGAAAAGAGATGATGGGATGCCTGAACCAAGAGCAATGAATATAGCTGTCTTTTTAGACGATGTAACTGCTGCAAATGGTCCATTATTATTTATTCCAGGAAGTCACAAGGTTGGTGTTATTGATGCAGGACATGACTTAAAAACAACCAGTTATCCTCTTTGGACTTTAGATAACGATAAAGTATTAGAATTAGCTAAAAGAGGCGGTTGTGTAGCTCCAACTGGTCCAGCAGGAAGCATGTTAATGTTTTCTTCATTACTTGTTCATGCAAGTCCGCCAAATATTTCTCCTTTTGGTAGAACCATTGTTTACCTCTCTTTATGTCATGTCGATAATCATATCCGCGAGTTTAAGAGAGAGGAATGGATTGCACATAGAGATTTCACACCAATTTCTAAACTTAATGATAATTGTTTGAATGAATTAGTTAATCAAAGAGTTACCGCCGCAGAATAACAAATATTTCTTCAAACAAGGACAAACATAAATTGTTATCTATTAGTTCTGTATCAAATTTTAGGGATGTTGCAATAGGTCCTAAAATGAAAAAAAATTTATTGTTTAGATGTGCTAAATTAAGCACTTTAAATAGTGCGGATATTGTTAAATTAGAAAACATAAAACCATATGCTATAATTGATTTTAGAGATCCCAAAGAAATTAAAAAAGCTCCAGATAATTTATCAGAGAGTTTATTTAAAAAATATGTAAGCCTCCCTATTTCAGCTAACACCCTTAATAGAATGGTTGCTGAAAAAAATATTCAAGGTGATAATAGGTTAACATATGAAAAGGTAATGGAAGAAAGTTATAAGTTATATTTGAATAATCATAAACATGTCTGGAAAGAATTTATCAACATACTCCTTAATTCAAATTCAAATCCTATAATTTTTCATTGTTCAGCAGGAAAAGATAGAACTGGTATAGCTAGTTATATTATTCAAAGTTTATTAAATAGCTCTATCGAATTGATTTATGAAAACTATTTACTTTCCAATCAATTGTTGTCCTCAATAGCAGCTACAGCCGAACAGACAACTTCTTCAAAAAATGACGATCTTAAGATCACAAATGTAATGCTAAAAGCCTTAGGAAAAGTACAAAAATCTTACTTGAATTCAGCTATTTATGAAATAAAAGAAAAATACCAAACTTTAGAAATGTACATTTTTAACGAGCTTGGATTTAATGAAAATGATATTAAAAAATTAAAAAAACTTTATTCTAATTAATAGGTAAAAGTATGTTTTTGCAAAACGCTATATTAAAAAGAATGGATGCTAAAAATCCTGTAAAAGTAGCTCTAATTGGTGCTGGTAAATTTGGCTCTATGTTTTTAAGCCAAGTACCAAGCACAAGTGGCTTAGAAGTCTCTGTTATTGCTGATCTTAAGCCTGAAAACGCTATTAAAGCATGTAAAAATGTAGGTTGGAGTGATGATTTAATTAAGAAAACAAAGTTTGTTGACCAAGGCGTTGAAGCAATAAAACTGGATGAAGTAGACGTTGTTGTTGAGTCAACAGGGTTCCCAGCTGCTGGGATTGAACATGCAAGACAAGCCTTTCAGCATGGAAAACATATTGTTATGGTTAATGTTGAAGCAGATGTTTTAGCTGGTGCCGCTTTAGTTAAAGAAGCAAAATCTGCGGGCGTTATATATTCTATGGCATATGGTGATCAACCGGCACTCACTGCTGAAATAGTTGAGTGGGCAAGAGCTTCTGGCTTTCATGTGACTAGTGCTGGAAAAGGGACAAGATATCAACCTATCTATCATAAATCTACACCTAGTACAGTTTGGGATTATTATGGATTAACACATGAAGATGCTCATAAAGCCGGAATGAACCCTAAAATGTTTAATTCATTTTTAGATGGCACCAAATCTGCCCTAGAAATGGCTGCCATTGCAAATGCATGTGAATTAGAGGTTCCAACAAATGGATTGTTATTTCCTCCTTGTGGAATGGATGACCTTGCTGAAATTTTAAAACCAAAAAACTTTGGGGGATTGTTAGAAAAAAATGGACAGGTTGAAGTTGTGTCATCACTGGAGAGAGATGGTCGTCCCGTATTTAAAGATTTGAGATGGGGGGTTTTTGCAGTTCTGCAAGCGCCAAATGATTATGCAGCCTCTTGCTTTAAACAGTATGGGATGAATACAGACAATACAGGTCAATTTTCAGCAATGTACAAACCATTTCATCTCATAGGCATGGAACTTAATATATCTATATTTTCAGCTGCTTTGTTAAATCAAGCTACTGGACAGACAAAAACATTTACTGGAGACGTTGTTGCTACAACTAAAAGAAACATTAAAAAAGGTGAAATACTTGACGGCGAAGGTGGAGAGACTGTTTGGGGAAAACTTGTACCCTCTAAAACATCATTATCTACAGGAGCTCTTCCAATAGGTTTGGCCCATGGTATAAAGCTTAAAAATGATGTTAAAGAAAATGAAATAATGAAATGGACAGACGTAGATTTTTCATCAAATGATCCAGCAATTTCATATAGAAAATCTATGGAAAATGATTTTAAATTTTTATTGGACTAACAGGTCCTTTATCTAAACGCCATACAAATCCTGAACCTCCTTCTTTTGGGAAAAAATCTTTTAACAAAGGATCATGACCTGGAATAACTAAATTCACATCAGAAGCTAGATTTTTAATTAATTTAAAACCATTAAGCATATCCTCTAGATCCACAACAATTGGAAAAGGTTTGCCGGTAAGAAAATTTTCATAAAAATGTGTGGCATCTGATGCTAAACACATATAACCATTTTCTGTTTTAACCCTCACTGACTGCAATCCTCTGGAATGTCCGCCAATCAAATGAACAGTAACTCCTGGTGAAATACCACCTACACCATTATAAAAAACAACTCTTCCTGAATACAAGTTTTTTACCATTTGACAGACATGATCTCCAGTAAAAGGCATTTTAATAGTGTCATGACACATGCAAGGCCCAGTGGCGTAAGCCATTTCAACTTCTTGCATATGAAATTTTGCTTTGGGAAACTCCATTAACCCTCCGGCATGATCATAGTGAAGATGAGTTATTATTACATCAGTAACTTCTGATGCATCAATATTTATTGCTTTTAGTGCTTCCGATGGGGATCTTTGAATTGGCCTATTTCTTCTTTTAGCTTCATCGTAATCATAGCCCGTATCAACAACAATTACATTTTTCCCTGATTTTAAAACCCATATAAAATAGTCTATAGTATGTGCTTCATTAGAGTGGTCGTCAAAAATAAAACTTTCTTTTCTAGTTCTATCTGATCTTTCTGCGTATTTTAACGCATATACTTCCCATTTTTTTTCAAGAGCTGTTTCCATATTAAAACCTCTAACTACTAATGTTAAACTTCCTCTAATCTATCAGTTGCAGGTGGTGGAGTTGGACTGATGTCAGAAATCATTTTGTACGTTTCTAAATCTAGTTTTATATCTATTGATTTAAGAGATGGTTTTAGTTGACTTAAGTTTTTAGCACTTATTATTGGGGATGTTATTGCATCATTGTATAAAACCCAAGCCACGGCTAAAGAAATCGGATCTTGATCAATACTACGAGCAAGTTTTTGAAGTTTACTTGCTGCCTCAAACATCCAGCTTTGACTATATCTTAATTTATACTTAGCATTTTCATGTAATCTACCAGAGCTATTTTGATTTAATGTATTATTTTCGAGATCATATTTTCCAGTTAAAAGTCCACCTCCTAAGGGGCTATAGCTAATAACTCCTATATTTTCAGACTTTGCCATTGGCAATATTTCAACTTCAGCCTGCCTTTTAACAAGGTTATACATAGGTTGAAGTATATCAATATTTGGAAAACCATTTTTTTCTGCTATTAACTTGGCTTTCATTATTTGCCACGCAGAAAAATTTGAAACACCTAATTGAAAAAATTTTTTTTCTTCTTTGAGTTCTAGTAAAGTTGCAAAAGTTTCTTCTAAAGGAACTTCTTCATCCCAATGGTGTAAGAAAAAAATATCAACATAATCTTGTTCAAGTCTTTTTAAACTTTCTTCTAATTGTGATCTTATATTTTGACCACTTGAACCACCAACTGAACCAGCTTTTGTAACTAGAATAATATTTTCTCTATCTTCTTTTATTAGTTTGCCAAGAATTTCTTCAGATTTACCACCAGTATATACGTATGCCGTATCAAAGAAATTTATCCCATTGTTTCTGCACGCTTCATACATTTCATGGCTGTCTCTTTCACTCGCACCGTCTCCAAACTGCATTGTTCCAAAACAAAGAGATGAATTTTCTAAATTGTTTGGACCATATTTTCTAACAATTCTCATATAGCAAAACCTTTGACTAATTAAATTTTTTCATCCAACCCAAACCTTCTTCAGTAGTTGTCTTGGGTTTATATTCTGCTCCAATTATGCTTTTGTATCCAATTTTATATATTTCTGGAATTATATAATTAAAATCAAGTTCCCCTTTATCTGGTTCAGAGCGATCTTGTACTGATGCAATTTGAACATGACCAATATAAGGTAAATGCTCTCTAAATCTTTCCATTACGTTCCCTTGATTTATTTGTATGTGATAAAAATCAAACATAATTTTAACTGAATCAGAACCAACAAGTTCACAAATTTCTTTTGCCTGCTCAATCTTTGTTAAAAAATAACCTGGATTATCTTTCAAGTTCAAAGGCTCAATTACTAAACCTATATTGGAATCTTTAATTAATTCTTTTGCAAACTTTAAATTATCTATGAATGTCACTAGAGATCTAGTCGATAAATCTGAAACGCCAGCCATAGCATGGATATTTTTTGATTTTATAATTTTTGCATACTCAAATGCTTGAACTATTGCTTCTCTTGCTTCTTTTATTTTTGATGGCACTGCTAATAAGCCATTATCCCCTTTTTCAGTATTTCCTTTAATAGTATTTATACCCATTACAGGAAGATTTACTTCATCAAGTGCTTTTTTTACGTCCCCTGCATCATATTGATACGGAAACTGAAACTCTACAGCATCAAAACCATTTTCTTTAGCCTTATAAATTGCTTCAATTTGAGAACATTCACTCCATAACAAACCCAAATTAGCAGAAAATTTATACATTTTTTTAATCCCAATCTATATTAAATTTATTTATGACTGAACGAACTTGATTTTCATTCAACTCAATTGGTTTTGCGTCTTTAAGAATAAGGGCTAATTTGGCGGTCGCTTCTAATTCTTCAATAGCATTCACAGAAGATTCTAGGTCTTTACCTGATACAACAGGGCCATGATTTGCTAAAAGCACGGCAGACCTTTTTCCAGCCAGACCCTTTATAGCTTCGCCCATCGCTGGATCGCCTGGGACAAAAAAAGGTAAAAGTTTGACTTTGCCCAATAACATAATCGAATAAGGAGTAAAAGAAGGTAAAATATTATCTTCATTAACGTCAGGCAACATAGAAAGTGCAACAGAATGAGTTGAATGAAGATGCACAACTGCTCCAGATTTCATTCCTCTTGTTTCATAAAATGCTTGATGTAATGGAAGTTCTTTTGTTGGGGTTGAATTACCTATTAATTTGCCATCCTTAGTTACTTTTACAATTTGATTGGGATCAAGTCGACCAAAAGATGACCCTGAAGGAGTAACAAGAATGTCGTCATTATTTAATCTAACTGAAATGTTACCTGTAGACCCATGAGTAAGCCCTCTATCAAACATAGAAGATGCAAACATACATATTTTTTCTCTTAATTTGCTTTCAGTCATAATTTAAACATAACCTAATAATTACTTTTAGTACCCAAAAAGTTTAAATAAAGTGCCTATGGATATTCCTATAACAGTATGACTCCAAATTGCTAAAGAACATGCTAATAAGGGAGAGGGTGTTTTGATAGCAAGAAAACCTTTTCCAAGAATTGGCATGAAAAAAAACCAGGGAATTACAACGCTCAACAAACCGAATTTTATACCATCAAAAAAGGATGCTATAAAGATTTCGTATTTGATTAAAATAAAAAAAACAAAAGAATAAAGAATGGCAACACTATAATGAACTAGCCAGCCAATTAATAATTCTTTTTTAATTACTGGTTCGTTATCTATATCTGGATTGTAAATTTTACCCTTAGAAATTGATAGAACAAACCATCTACCTACAACGGCCCAATCTGAAGGATTGATCCCAAATGAAAACTTCAAAAACCTTTGCCATAGATCCATTGCACAACATGAAATAACACCAATAATTATAATATGAAACAATTCCATAACTGATCCTCTAAAGATTTAATTTTTTCTAGCAAAGCTTTTATTAACAATATAAAAGATAATATAGGAAAATCTATTTTAAATTATACTTTTAGCAAACACACTAAATACAAAAACCCAAGGAGAATGATTTATGGCTAATTTTAATGGACAAACTGCAGTTATTACTGGTGGTGCACAAGGTATTGGCTTAGCAACTGCAAAAAGATTTATTGAAGATGGCTGTGAAGTGATGATTTGGGACGTTGATGAAAAGATGGGGTTGGAAGCATCTAAAGAATTAAAATGTCAATTTCTAAAAGTAGATCAAACTGAAAATGATTTGGTTGAAGAAGCAACAAAAAAAACAATTCAACTAATGAAAAAAATTGATATTTTAGTGTGTAGTGCTGGAATTGCAGGTCCTACATTTTCTACATGGGACTACCCAATTGAAGAATGGTCCAAAGTATTTAATGTTAATGTAAACGGTGTTTTTTACTGTAACAAACATGTAGTTAAAACAATGCGCGACAATGGTTACGGCAGAATAATAAATATTGCATCTATTGCAGGTAAAGAAGGAAACCCAAACGCATCTGCATATTCAGCATCTAAAGCAGCAGTTATTGCTCTAACCAAGTCACTTGGTAAAGAAACAGCAGATCATGATATTGCAGTCAATTGTATAACCCCAGCAACAGCTAAAACAAGAATTTTAGATCAAGTCTCTCAAGAATTTATTGATTACATGATTTCTAAAATACCTAGAAACAGGTTTGTAAAAGTTGAAGAAATTGCTTCTCTAATTACATTTTTAGCAAGTAAAGAAAATAGTTTTACTACTGCAGGTGTTTTTGATATTTCAGGTGGTAGAGCTACATATTAGATTGGTGAGGATTTTTAGGAGATCCTCTGCACCTTAATTTAAAAGCTAATAATCAGGGAGGTAATTATTAGCAGGTCATCAAACAAACGGGGGAGTTTTATTCAACTCTGTTAACCTACGTTTCTCACCGAAAATGAATATTATCTAATAATAAATAATAATTATGGTTTTTGATAAAAAATTAGTCACTTAAATCATATAATTTTAAGAATTGTATAAAAATTAATCATTCTATATATCTGTGTTAAGTTCCATAATTGCAGAAAGTATAACTACTGCAAACAAAGCAAGTCCCATTCCCCTATTTACCCAAACTTGTTTATTAGAAGCTAAAGACCATTTTTTTAAACTTATACCTAACCATAACCAGAGTATGTGTATTGGTATCCAAATAGAATTTACTATTAAGAACTTAGTAAGAATTTCTGTATTATATGAGCTTATCCCTAGTGACAAAACAACAAATAAATGACCTTGAACAACATAGGCCTTTGGATTAACAAATTGTAAAAAAATTCCTTCATATAACTTTGGTGCCTTTGAAGTTTCTTTAAATCCTGTTTTATTATCTGAAGTAGCTATCCTCCAAGATAGAAAAGATAAATAAGACAATGATAAAACAAGAAAAGTTAATTCAACACCGTCAATTTCAAATAAAAATTGTTTAAAACCTAAAACAACTAGTAAAGCAACTCCATTTGTACCCAAGAATAAACCAATGAGATACATAATGCCGACTCTCCAACCAAAGCCTGCACCAACTCCAGCCAGAGAAAGAACACCAGGGCCAGGGGTTACCATCATTAAAAAACTAATAATTATATAAGAAGTCATGGAAATACATAGAGTTAAACTCTATACCTTTAGATTAATTAATTTAATGTTTTATAGATTTACTATACTAAGGATTAAATCATGGCAATATTATAAAAATAACTTTCCAGGATTCATTATTTTATTAGGATCAAATGCATTTTTAACCTTTTTCATGATATCTACAGCACCACCAAGCTCTTTTAACATATACTTTCTTTTACCTTGCCCAACACCGTGTTCTCCAGTACAAGTTCCATCCATTCTAATAGCTCTTTCAGATATTCTAATAAGAAAATCATCTAGTTTTTTTAACTCTTCATCACTCTTTTTATCTATCAATAAAGCTACATGAAAGTTTCCATCTCCTGCATGACTTACAATAGGACCTATTAATTCATTTTTTTTCATATCCTCTATTGTTTCTGTAATACAATCAGATAATTTAGAAATGGGAACACAAACATCAGTTGAATAAATTTCTGCTTCTGGTCTTACGGCTTTACAAGACCAATAAGCATCATGCCTAGCTTTCCACAACTTATTTCTATCTTCACTGTTAGATGTCCATTCAAAATCATTGCCTCCAAAATCTGATGCTATTTCACCAAATAATTCTGATTGCTCTTTGACAGACGCCTCACTCCCATGAAATTCCAGCAATAATAGAGGAGCTTCTGGTAAATTTGTTTTAGAATAATTATTTACAGCTATAACTTGAGCTGTATCAAGAAACTCAATTCTAGCTACAGGAATTCCTGCTTGAACTGTCATTATAACGGCATCAGTTGCATCTTTTACAGAAGTAAAGCTTACCCTACCCCCTGCTATAACTTCAGGTATACCATAAAGTTTCAAAGTAATTTCAGTGGCAATACCCAAGGTACCCTCAGAACCAACCATTAAACGAGTTAAGTCATATCCAGCTGAGCTTTTCCTTGCTTTATTAGCAGTTTTTATGATTTGACCATCTGGAGTTACCACTTCAAGCGCAATAACATTATCTTTCATAGTTCCATATCTAACGGCATTTGTTCCAGATGCCCGGAGTTGCTGTCATACCGCCAATTGAAGCATTAGCACCTGGATCAATTGGAAAAAAAAGACCTGTATCTCTTAAATGTGTATTTAACTGTTCCCTGGTTACGCCTGGTTGAACTACTACTAAAAGATCTTCCTGATAAACTTTAATGATTTTATTCATATTATTCATATCAATTGAAATTCCTCCATATGGAGCATTTATATGACCTTCGAATGAAGAACCTACGCCAAAAGGAATTATTGGACATTTGTATTCACTACAAATTTTTACAACTTTTTGAACATCTTCCTTTGTTTCGGCAAAAACAACACCATCAGGTAGCTCAGACTCGTGAATAGTCATTGTGTGAGTATGTTGTTCGAGGATACTTTTACTATTAGAAAATTGTTGACCAAACTCATCTTTGATTTTATTCACACAAAGCTTAATGCTTTCTTTGCTATAATCACTTTCTGTCCACGCTGATATGCTACCGTCCATATTTAGAAACCTTTTTTTAAATTAATTATTTATTTACAAAATTTTACCGGGGTTCATTATCCCCTTGGGATCAATTTCTTCTTTTATCAATTTCATAAAGTCAACCGCAGGACCTAACTCATCAATTAAATATTGTTTTTTACCCTGACCAACTCCATGTTCACCAGTACATGTCCCATCCATACTAATAGCCCTATGCGCTAATCTTTCTAAAAAACCATTTGCGACGTCAATTTCTTCCTGTATTTTTGGATCAATCATAAGCTGAACATGAAAGTTACCATCTCCTACATGACCTACTAATGGACCAAAAAGATTATTTTTTTCTAGATCATCAATTGTTTCAGCAATACACTCAGACAATCTTGAAATAGGAACACAAACATCAGTTGCTATATAATCAGCTTCTGGCCTACAAGCTTTTACAGCATAATAAACATCGTGCCTCGCCTTCCACAACCTGTTTCTTTCTTCAACATTTGAATTCCATTCAAAATTATCTCCTCCAAAATCTTTAGATATTTCATTAAATAATTCTGACTGTTCTTGCACAGATGATTTACTTCCAT
The DNA here is from genome assembly GCA_905181795.1 of uncultured Planktomarina sp. Lineage (GTDB taxonomy): Bacteria > Pseudomonadota > Alphaproteobacteria > Puniceispirillales > Marisalimonadaceae > Marisalimonas. The sequence goes on from CAJIZD010000006.1 coordinate 29,616, forward strand.
GAAACTCAAGTAACAACAAAGGAGATTCAGGTAAATTTAATTTTGAGTAATTATTTACAGCTTTTACTTGAGCAATATCTAACAACTCTATTCTAGCAACAGGAATTCCAGCTTGAATAGTCATTATAACTGCATCAGTAGCATCTTTAACAGTTGGAAATGTACATCTACCTGCACCAATTTCTTCTGGAATACCATACAACTTGAGAGTGATTTCAGTTATTACCCCTAAAGTACCTTCAGAGCCAACTATTAATCTTGTTAAGTCGTACCCGGCAGAGCTTTTCCTAGCTCTACTAGCTGTTTTTATTATTTCTCCGTCAGGCATCACAACTTCTAACGAAATAATATTATCTTTCATTGTTCCATAACGAACAGCGTTTGTTCCAGAAGCTCTAGTAGAAGCCATTCCTCCTATGGAAGCATTAGCACCTGGGTCAATAGGAAAAAATAAACCAGTATCTCTTAAATATGTATTTAATTGTTCTCTAGTTACTCCAGGTTGAACTACTACTGTTGAATCTTCAGGATGAACTTCGATTATATTATTAAGATTATTCATATCAATTGAAATACCGCCAAAATTAGCATTTAGATGTCCCTCAAGAGAGGACCCTACCCCAAAGGGAATAATAGGACATCCATACTCACTGCATATTTTAACTGTCTTTTGAACATCTTCTTTATTATAAGCAAAAACAACACCATCGGGTAATTCAGGTGCATGTACAGTAGTTGTGCTGGTGTGTTGCTCACGAACAGATTGAGAAACTGAAAATTGTTGTCCAAATTCGTCTTTTAAAGCCTGAACTGCACCTTTAATGTTATACTCAAATTTATTAAAAAATTCATTGTTATGTGTATCTTTAATTGTCACTTATAAACCTCAATTATTTCTAATAATATCATATTTTAAAAAAGATATTGAGTAAACTGTAACATTTCAATAAGAATTATAATCACTATTTCTTAGAATTGTGTTTCTCGAGATCAAAATGAATAAAAATCATAAAAAAGCTATTTTTGTTGGTGAGTGTATGATTGAACTTAATGGAGATATTTCTTCCTTAGGAACTTCAAATTCAAACATGCAAGTTAACTTCGGCGGCGACACTTATAATTCTGCAGTCTATTTTAATAGATTGACTGATCATAAAACTAATACGTTTTACTGCACTGCGTTAAGTAATGATAATTTTTCAAAGAAGATGATTTTAAGATTCAAGAACGAAGAACTAAATTGTAAATATATCAGGACGGATGGTACCACACCACCAGGACTCTATTCAATTGAAATAGACGAACGTGGCGAAAGAAGTTTTTCATATTGGAGAGATCAGTCGCCATCAAAAAAAATATTTACAGGTTTAAATGGAAAAACTCTTATTAAAAATATTAGTAAAGCAGAATACTTTTATTATTCTGGCATAACTCTTGGTATTTTAGACGAAATTCAACAAAATCAACTTATTGAGATTGGCCATACTGCAATAACTTCTGCTTTTGACCTTAACTTTCGAAATCAATTACACTCAGACAAAGAAAAATATAAAAAATTATTTAAACAAATTAACAAATCTATAGATATTCATTTTGTATCATATGATGACGCCAAAGATTTGTTTAATATAAAAAGTCCACTTGAGATATTTGAAATACTAAATAATAATAAAAACTTAGTATTAATTAGGTATGAAAATAATATTATTTTTAGGGATAAATATGAAGAAATAAAAACTATTAAGGTCCCCCACGGAGATGTTGTAGATACAACTGCTGCCGGTGACTCTTTTAATGGGGCTTTTCTAGCTCTATTTAACAATAATAAAAATATCCAGATTGAAGATAATATTTTAAAGTCCCATTCTATAACTCGTGAAGTAATTAAACATAAGGGTGCTATAATTTCTAAAGAATTTATGCCAAAACTGAATTAACAACTATAAAGGAATTTTATAAAATGCAAAAAAACCTACTTATAATGTCAGAAATGCCTCAGTATTTTATAAATCTTGCTGATAAAAATTTTAATACTCATAAATTATGGTTACAAAATGACGAGGACAAATTCATATCTGAAATACAAGAAAAAGTAGATGCAATTGCTGTGATGGGTGGTTATAAAATTACCCCAGAATTAATGAAAAGTATGACTAATTTAAAAATTATTGCATGTTACGGTGTAGGTTATGACGCAATTGATATAGCTTACGCTAAAAGTTTAGGAATTAAAGTTACAAACACCCCAGAAGTTTTAAACGATGAAGTGGCAGATACAGCAATAGCTTTGATGTTATGTGTTTATAGGAAAATTCTTGAGGCCGACAAATTTGCTAGAAATAATTCCTGGGTTAATGGAGAATTTCCATTAACAAAGAAATTTTCTGGATCAAAGTTAGGCATCGTTGGAATGGGAAGAATTGGTAAAGCAATAGCAAAAAGAGCAGAAGCCTTTAATTGCACAATATCCTATCATTCAAGAAATAAAAAAAATGTTGAATATCAATTTTATGATAATTTGAATGAACTAGCTAAGGAAGTTGACACATTATGTATAATAACACCTGGTGGCAAAGAGACAGAAAAATTAATTAACAAAAAAGTTTTCGAAAACCTTGGTCAAATGGAGTATTAATAAATGTTGCAAGAGGTTCAGTGGTTGATCAAGACGAACTTATCTATAGCCTTAAAAATAATGTTATTTTGGCTGCTGGATTAGACGTGTACGTTAATGAACCTAATATTCCGAAAGAACTAATTGATTTAAAAAATACAGTTTTGTTACCTCATGTTGCCTCAGCTACGGTTGAAACTAGAAATGCAATGGGACAACTAGTTTTTGACAACATTAAAAATTATTTTGAGGGTAAGCCATTAATATCCCCAGTTGTCTAAAGCTAGCTATTTTTTGGCAATTCTATACCTGCATTTCGAGCATAAACCTTAGCTACAGCTGCATCATCTTCATGACCAAGTCCTGATCCGGATGCAGCAATGAATTGCTGTAGTGCAGCTGAAGTAATGGGCGCAGAAAAATTAGAGCTTTTAGCAATATCTAATACTATACCTAAATCCTTTGGCCAAATGTTTATAGAAGACTTTGGCGAATAATCACCATCTATAATATGAGGAGCCCTATTTTCGAGCATCCATGAACTTCCAGCACATTTTGAGATAACCTCTAAAAATCTTTCAGGTTCAATACCTTGAGTAATACCAAAAGTGATAGCTTCAGCCATTGCAGCTATGTGTACTCCAGCTAACATTTGATTAACAGCCTTCATTGCAGAGCCAGATCCAACAACTTCACCAAATTCAAAAACAGTCTCAGAAGTGCTATCTAAGATTGGCTTAGCAGCAATAAGAGCATTTTTACTTCCAGAAACCATATAAGATAATTTACCTTGTGATGATTTTATAGATCCTCCTGAAATTGGAGCATCTAAGTATAAAAGTTCTTTATTTTCACAAGCAGTTGCCATTTCTTTTGCAAAGTTTGGAGATACAGTTGTACATACTATAACAAGAGTATGTTTTTTAAGTTTCTCTGCTATTCCTTCTTCTCCAAAAATAATATCTCTCGTTTGAGCTTCGTTTAACACAACGATAATAACGGCGTCTAAATCACCAAAAGGTACCTCAGCGTCTAGACCACCCTCTTCGATAAGTTTTTTTTGTTGAACAGTATTTTTATCCTGACCATAAACATTGTAGCCAGAACGAATTAAAGACTGAGCTATTCCATAGCCCATTGAACCTAGGCCAATAACAGAAATATTTTTCATTATATCCCTATTAACTTACATTGAGCATTTTCGAAGGATTGAAGCTTGTTCCAGAGCATCGTACTCACCCTTTAACCTAGCATATTCAGCTTCTTCTTCTTTTGTGCCTCCTAAGAAGAAAACAGCTGGCCAGAACAATATTAAAGATACACCTGTAACTACTTTGTCATTTCCAGCATTTTTATCAAGTTGGCCTGTAATTGATCTAACTTTGCCCGCCACTCTCTGCATCTCAGCCCTAATTTGATCACAATCAAGATTAGAATACTGTTCTGGAGAAACGTATATAGCAACAATATCCTTTGACGAATTAGAACAGCTTACCACAAACAAAATACACATTAAATAAACAGAAACTTTTTTTAACATCTCCAAGCCCTCTCATAAATTTAATATAATTAACATAATATTTGATAAAAATAAAATAATTTTAATTAATGATTATCTCTAGGTAAATCTTTTTTTACCTTTTGGTATTTTACGGCATTTTCAAGAACTCCACCATTGGCTAATTCACCTACATAGTTTCTTTGAATTTCTTGCCATGGTGTTTGACTAGCTGGATATGATGGAACGCCATCTTTTTTTCTAACTTCTATTTCTTCAGGGCTAACAAGCATATCTGCTGTATATTTATTTAAGTCAATAACTACAGTGTCTCCTGTTCTTAACCAAGCAAGACCACCTCCTGTTGCACTTTCAGGTGATGCATTTAATATAGAGGGACTTCCTGAAGTTCCGGACTGTCTACCATCACCTATACAAGGTAATTCAGTTATACCTTTTTTAATTAAATCATCTGACGGTTGCATATTGACTACTTCAGCTGATCCAGGCCATCCAACTGGTCCTGCTCCTCTAATTACTAAAATTGAATTCTCATTCATGTCTAAGCTTTTATCATTTAATCTGTCATGATAATCTTCAGAACCCTCGAATACTATGACTTTTCCTTCTAAAACTCCTTCCTTGCCAGGGTTAGAAAGAAATTTATCCTTAAAACTTTTTGAAATCACTGACGTCTTCATTATTGCTGACTCAAAAAGATTACCTTTCAACACTATGAACCCTGCTTTTTGTTTCATAGGATTTTTAAATGGCGTAATCACTTTTTCATCTTTAATCTTAATGCCTTTAAGATTTTCTGACATTTTTTGACCCGTTACAGTCATCACGTTTCCATGGATTTTATCATTATCTAAAAGTTCAGACATGACAGCTGATGTTCCACCAGCTCTATGATAACTTTCACATAAATACTCACCTGCTGGCTGAATGTTCGCCATTAAAGGGATGTCATAACCAACTTGCTGCCATGCATCAGTTTCTAGCTCAACACCTATGTGTCTTGCAATTGCAGTTATATGAACTTGAGCATTAGTAGAACCACCAATTGCCGAGTTTACTACAATAGCATTTTCAAAAGCTTCTCTTGTCATTATTGCTGAAGGAGTTAAATCGTCTTTGACCATATCTACAATTCTAAGACCAGTCTTATATGCCATCTGTCCACGTTCTCTATATGGAGCAGGAATATTAGCATTACCTGTTAAACTCATTCCTAATGCTTCAGCTAAAGAGTTCATAGTTGATGCAGTACCCATTGTATTGCAATGACCGTCTGAAGGGGCTGAGCTTGTTACAATATCTATAAACTCTTCATAATCAATTCTACCAGCGGCTAACTCAACTCTACTATCCCATACAGCAGTTCCTGAGCCTGCGAGTTTACCATTATGCCAGCCATCCAGCATTGGTCCTCCATTTAACACAATTGCAGGAAGATCTACAGTTGCCGCCGCCATCAAACAAGCTGGCGTAGTTTTGTCACAACCTGTCATCAAAACCACACCATCTAAAGGATAACCGTGAAGAATTTCAACTAATCCTAAATAGGCTAAGTTTCTATCAACCGCAGCGGTAGGTCTTTTAAGAGTTTCTTGAATTGGATGAACTGGAAATTCAAAGGCAATACCACCAGCTGTTCTGATACCTTCTCTAACTCTTTCTGCTAATTTTATATGTACTCTATTACATGGCGAAATATCTGAACCTGTTTGAGCTATACCTATAATTGGTTTCCCAGACCTAAGTTCTTCAGGAGTTAAGCCAAAATTCATGGACCTTTCTAAATATAAAGCCGTCATTCCAGGATTTGAAGGATTATCAAACCATTGTTGGCTTCTATATTTTGGTTTAAAATTTTTGTCTGACATACGCTTGCTCCCAGTAAAAAAAATAAATATTATTAACAAATTAAGTGTATAGATTACTTTAAAATTATATGTATATTATATTTAGTTTAAATGTTTTAGAAATTTGAAATAATCATACTAAATTAAACTAAAAATCAAAAGATAATTTAAGTTTTATTTTTTATTAGGTGGGAGACTATAAAAATGACAAGTGGTGAAAAACTGACAGTAAAACTAAATGATAATGATAATGTAGCAACAGCATTAAGAAACATTGAAGTTGGTGAAACCACTCAAAATATAAAAAGCCTCAATAAAATCCCTAAAGGTCACAAAATATCTCTTAGAAAAATTAATAAAGGTGAAAAAATCATAAAGTATGATCAATTAATTGGCATTGCTAGCAAAGACATATTAGTAGGAGACCATGTCCATGTTGAAAATACAGATTTTAAATCTACAGATCACGATTATGAATATTCTACATCAATAAAATTACCTAATATGATTGAACCAGACAAGAGACCTACATTCAAAGGTTATAAAAGACCTAATGGTAAAGTTGGTACAAGAAATTATATAGGAATACTTACTTCAGTTAATTGCTCAGCCACAGCTGCTAGAAATATTGCTGAAGTATTTACAAAAGATAAACTATCTCAATATCCAAACGTTGATGGTGTTGTTTCATTTACTCACGGTACTGGTTGTGGGATGGCAGATTCAGGAGACGGCTTTGATGCTCTTCAAAGAGTTTTATTGGGGTATATCCAGCATCCAAATTTAGCAGGTATAGTATTAATTGGATTAGGATGTGAGGCAAATCAAATAAAGTTTCTACTTGATGCATTTGACCTTCACGAAAATCCTTTTTTTAAAACTATGACTTTACAAGACATGGGTGGTCTTAGAAAAACAATTAAAGCTGGTGTTCAATGTATTGAAGAAATGCTTCCAGAAGTGAATTCTATTGAAAGAACTGATCAATCTGTTGAACATTTGAGTGTTGCTTTACAATGTGGTGGATCAGATGCCTGGTCAGGAATAACCTCTAATCCCATCACTTGGTCATGCCGCTGACTTAATAGTTAAAAATGGGGGCACAGCTATTTTGGCTGAGACTCCTGAAATATATGGCGCTGAACATATGTTAACAAGACGAGCTATTTCTCCAGAAGTAGGAAAGAAACTTGTAGATAGGATATTGTGGTGGGAAGATTATGTTACAAGAAATAAAGGAAGCTTAAATAACAACCCTTCTCCTGGTAACATTGCTGGTGGCTTAACAACAATTTTAGAAAAGTCCCTAGGAGCTGCAGCTAAAGGTGGAACTACACCATTAAATGATGTTCTTTTGTATGCTCAAAAAGCTGAAAAGAAAGGTTTTCTATTTATGGATAGCCCTGGGTATGATCCAGCATCTGTTACTGGGCAGATTGCTAGTGGATGTAATGTAGTCACATTTACAACTGGAAGAGGTTCATGCTTTGGTTGCAAACCCTCTCCTTCTATAAAAATTGCTACCAATACAGAGATGTATAATAATATGGTTGAAGACATGGATGTTAATGCAGGGACAGTTATTACTGATAACAAAAGTATTGAAGACGTTGGACAAGAAATCTTTGATCTAATCGTTAAAGTAGCTTCAGGCGAAAAATCCAAATCAGAATTTCAAGGTTTAGGAGACTTAGAATTTGTACCGTGGCAAATTGGGGCAACAATGTAAGGGTTAAAAATGATTGATTTAAATGGGAAAACAGCTTTACTAACAGCATCAGGCCAAGGGATTGGCAAAGCAACAGCCAAAGTTTTTTCTGAAGCCGGAGCTTATGTAATTGCAACAGACATCAACGAAAAATCTCTATCTTCATTACAAGAATTTGTTGATGAAACTCATATCCTTGATGTAACAAATAAAGAAGCTATAAAAGAATTAGTAAGTTCAATCAAAGCACCTGACATTCTTTTTAATTGTGCTGGCGTAGTTCATAATGGAACTATTTTAGAGGCTAATGATGATGAATGGGATTTTGCCTTTAATTTAAATGGCAAAGCTATGTACCACATGATTAAAGAAGTCATTCCAAAAATGATTAAAAATGGTGGTGGCTCTATTGTTAACATCGCGTCTGTTGCATCATCAACAAAAGGGATTCCTAATAGATTTATTTACACTGCGTCTAAGGCAGCTGTTTTAGGTATCACAAAGTCTGTTGCTGCAGATTATATCAATCAAGGTATAAGATGTAATGCTATTTGCCCTGGAACTATTCAGAGCCCTTCATTAGAACAAAGACTTCAGGATATGGGCGACTATGAGAATGCAAGAAAACAGTTTGTTGCCAGACAACCTATGGGACGATTTGGAGAAGCGGAAGAAGTAGCCAATCTTGCACTTTACCTTGCTAGTGATGCATCTGCTTTTACAACGGGACAATTCCATATTATTGATGGTGGTATATGTATGTAAATTAAGCGTTAAAACATTAAATTTTTATTAATTATTATAGAAAGGAAACATAATGAAATTATTACGTCATGGAGAATTTGGTAATGAAAAACCAGGAATTATTGATCATGAAGGCAAAATAAGAGACTTATCAAGCCATATTCCTGACATTAACGGAGACAGTATTAATTCTGAAAGCTTAAAAAAAATTGGTGCCATTAATCTGTCTACTTTACCAATCGTTTCGAATGATACTAGATTAGGTGCTTGCGTTGGAAACGTAGGAAAATTTCTATGTATTGGTTTAAATTATTCAGATCATGCAGCTGAAAGTGGATTGCCAGTTCCAAGCGAGCCAATACTTTTTTCAAAAGCTACATCAGCTATAGTTGGACCTAATGATAACGTTGAAATTCCAAGAAATTCTTCTGAGACGGATTGGGAAGTAGAGCTAGGTATCATTATTGGAAAAAAAGCAAAATACATTAACGAAGATGAGGCAGAGGAGTATATCGCTGGATACTGTGTGGTCAATGATGTGTCAGAAAGAGCTTTTCAAATCAAACGAGAAGGTCAATGGACAAAAGGTAAATCATGCGACACTTTTGGACCAACTGGACCTTATTTAGTTACAAAAGATGAAATACCAGATGTGCAAAATCTTAAAATGTACTTAGACGTAAATGGTAAGAGAATGCAGAATGGATCAACTAATACTATGATTTTTTCAGCTAAACACATCGTATATTATTTATCTCAATTTATGAGTTTAAACCCGGGTGATGTAATTGCTACTGGCACACCTCCAGGTGTTGGTTTAGGCATGAAGCCTCCTGTTTTTTTAAATGCAGGTGACACAATGAAGCTAGGTATTGAAGGTCTTGGTGAGCAAAATCAAATTTGTATTCAAGGTTAATAATAAATTCATTGTAGGGTTTCATGATGGCCATTAACAATAAAAGCCCAATAATAAAAAAGTTTTAGTACCATAAAATAATATAGATATGATTAATATATTAGCTTCCTAAGCTGGAAGCTAATAATGCTCTTTTTTCAATTTCATCATAATCTTCACTGTTTGACGGGACGATCCAACTGCCGCCAACACAAATGACATTTTTTTGTTTTAACCATTCTGTTGCGTTTTCTTGATTAACTCCTCCTGTAGGACAAAACATTATGTCTGGAAATGGTCCATTAAGAGATTTAATATAATTAATTCCTCCCGCAGCTTCAGCCGGAAAAAACTTAAACGATTTATATCCAAGATTGATTAAATTCATTATGTCACTAGAGTTTGCAATACCAGGAAGAAAAGGCATGTTAAAATCAAGAGCTTTTGTTGCCAATGAAATTGTGCATCCAGGACTTACAGCAAAAGAAGCACCTGCATTCTTAATATCTTGAAGGTCTATTTCATTTAGAATAGTTCCTGCACCAACTTTAAGATTTGGAAATTTTTTTGATGCAATCTCAATTACTTTTAAAGCACATGGAGTTCTTAGTGTAACTTCGACTACTTTAAGATTACCTTTTATTAATGATTCAAATAAATGCTCTACTTTGTCAACCTTGTTGATTACCAAAACAGGCATTACAGGTGACATTGTTAAAATTGACTTAATAGAATTATGCATAACATTTCCAAAAATATATTTTTTATTTTAAGTTTGTATCTAAATATGTTGTTATACAAAAATCTTCAATAAATAATTTTAAAAAGAGGTCTTTATGAAAATCTTAATACTGGGTGGAGCTGGAATGATTGGGCAAAAATTGCTTAATCTTATTTTACAAAAAAAAGAAATTAAAAGTGAAACAGTTAGTGAAATTACATTATTTGATATTATAGATGCACCTTATCCAGACAATTCAAGTATACCTATAATTACAAAATCTGGTGATATATCAGATCCAATGGTCAGCAATGACTTGATTAAGTCTAAACCGGATATTGTTTTTCATCTTGCAGCTATAGTCTCAGGTCAAGCTGAACAAGAATTTGACCTTGGATGGAACATTAACACCAAAGGAAGCTGGAGTTTATTTGAAGCTATAAGATCACAAGGAGACAGTTATTGTCCTAGAGTTGTTTTTACTAGTTCAATTGCCGTTTTTGGCTCTCCATTTCCTGACGAAATACCCGATGATTTTTTTACAACTCCCCTTACCTCTTATGGTGCTCAAAAGGCCATTTCCGAACTTTTATTAGCTGATTATTCAAGAAAAGGAATGTTAGATGGTATCTCAATAAGACTTCCAACAATATGTGTAAGACCTGGAAAACCAAACCTAGCTGCTTCAGGCTTTTTTTCTGGAATTATTAGAGAACCTCTCAATGGTCAAGAAGCAATATTACCTGTTGATACTGATGTAAGGCATTGGCATGCTACTCCTAGATCTGCCGCAGGATTTTTAATACATGCTGCTGAGCTTGATACATCAAAATTAAATAATAGAATAACCTTAAACATGCCAGGTCTATCTGTAACTGTTCAAGAACAAATTGAGGCACTTGGAAGAGTTGCAGGAAATGATGTTGTTAAATTAATTAAACACCAACCAGATCCAACAATTATGAAAATTGTAAGTGGATGGGCGAGAAACTTTAATACGAAAAGATCTCTTGATTTAGGTTTCAAAGCCGAGACAACCTTTGATGAAATCATTCAAATTTATATTGAAGATGATTTAAAGAAATAACTTTTATTATTCATATTAATTAATGGTGTTAAACGATGTGGCAATTCTGGATTGATAGAGGTGGTACTTTTACGGATATCGTGGCAAGAAAACCTAATGGATCAATTATAATTGATAAACTTTTATCAGAAAATTCTGGTATTTATAAAGATGCAGCAATAGCTGGTATCAAAAAAATTCTCAATTTAAAAAATGAAGACAAAATACCTGTTGATAAAATATCATCTGTGAAAATGGGAACAACTGTTGCCACAAATGCTCTTCTTGAAAGAAAAGGTGATAGAACGCTCTTATTAATAACCAAAGGTTTTGGGGATTTATTAAGAATTGGGTATCAAAACAGGCCATTACTATTTGATTTAAATATTAATCTTCCAGAGCTTTTATATGACCGTGTAGTTGAAGTTACAGAAAGATTAGACTCAAACGGCAATATTTTAAAACACATAGATGAAAAAGAAGTAAGAAAAGCCTTAAAGAAGGCAAAAATTGATGGCATTAATAGTGTTGCAATAGCATTTATGCACTCTTATATCAATCCTAGCCACGAAGATAAAATAGCTAAAATAGCAGAAGAAGAAAATTACAGTCAAATTTCAGTAAGTCATAAAGTCTCCCCTCTAATAAAATTAGTTGGAAGAGGTGATACTACTGTAGTGGATGCATATTTATCTCCAATTCTTCGACGGTACGTTAATCAAGTTTCAGAAGAACTAGAAAGCAGCAAATCTACAAAATTAATGTTTATGCAATCAAATGGCGGATTAACAGATGCCAATCTCTTTCAAGGGAAAGATGCTCTTTTATCTGGTCCAGCCGGTGGCGTTGTGAGCATGGTACGAACAGGAATGCAGGCTGGTTATAACAAATTAATTGGCTTTGACATGGGAGGAACATCTACTGATGTATGTCACTATGCTGGTGAATATGAAAGATCTTTTGAAACGGAATTAGCAGGTGTCCGAATAAGAGCACCTATGATGCAAATTAATACAGTTGCAGCAGGTGGTGGATCAATTCTTTCATTTAAAGATGGTAGATTTCAAGTGGGGCCAGAAAGTGCGGGCGCTATACCAGGACCAGCTTCTTATGGTAAAGGTGGTCCTCTAACAGTCACAGATTGTAATGTTTTACTTGGCAAACTTCATCCTGAACACTTTCCTAGTGTTTTTGGTCCAAACGGAAATGATCCACTTGACGTCGAAGTCGTTAGAAAAAAATTTACTGAGTTATCAAAATATATTGCCCAACAAACAAACAAACCACAAATGGATGAAATCTCAATGGCAGAGGGATTTTTAAAAATTGCTATTGAGAATATGGCCAATGCAATTAAGAAAATATCTATTCAAAAAGGATATGATGTTACTAATTATACGATGAATTGTTTTGGAGGAGCTGGTGGACAACATGCTTGTCATGTTGCTGATTCACTAGGCATAACAAATGTTTTAGTTCATCCATATGCTGGTGTACTATCTGCATACGGCATGGGTTTAGCAGAAATAAGAAGCATTAGAGAACGTCATTTTGACAAAAACTTAAATCAAATTAATGAGGCTAATACTCTGATTGATAATTTATCATTGTTAGCAAAAGAGGATTTAAAAAAACAAGATATTAAAAATTCTGCAATCACTTTAGTTAAAAAAGCATTTTTACATTATCAAGGTTCACATCAAAATTTAGAAGTTAATTTTGATAGTATTAAAAAAATGAGACAATCTTTTGAACAAGAACATAAGAAAAGATTTGGTTTTTTTGTTGCAGAAAGGTCAATTTTTATTGAAATGCTAACAGTAGAAGCCATTGGCAACTCTTCTGAACACCAAGATTTTTCTAAAGCTACAAGCTCTCCAATAAATGCCCAGCCTATATCCTATAAAAAAATGTATGTAAACACTTCTGAAAATTCAGTTCCAATTTATCTTAGATCAGAACTTAAAACTGAACAGAAAATATTTGGACCTGCTATTATATGCGAGGCAACAGGAACAAACGTAGTTGAACAAGGATGGTCTGGATATCTGGATAAATATCAAAACCTAATTTTGTCTAGACTTGAAGGAAAAAAAATAGAAAAGGGAATAGGTACTTCAGTTGACGTAGTTATGCTTGAAGTTTTTAACAATTTATTTATGAATATTGCAGAGCAAATGGGTGCCACATTAGCTAACACTGCGTTTTCAGTTAATATAAAAGAAAGGTTAGATTTTTCTTGCGCTCTTTTTAATAATCAAGGCGCATTAGTCGCAAATGCTCCTCATGTCCCTGTTCACTTAGGTTCAATGTCTGAGGCAATAAGAACTGTCATAAAATTAAATAAAGATAACATATTTCCAGGTGATGTATTTGTTTTGAATGCTCCTTTTAACGGTGGTACACATCTTCCTGATGTTACAGTCATTACACCCGTTTTTGATAAAATAGGTAAAGAAATTATTTTCTTTGTAGCTTCAAGAGGTCATCATGCTGATATTGGAGGCACAACACCTGGTTCTGGACCACCTGATTCAAAACATATTGAAGAAGAAGGTGTACTTATTGATAATTTTAAAATGTTTGATAAAGGCGTTTTTAAAGAGAAAGAAATGAAAAATATTTTATCGTCAGGTAAATATCCATGTAGAAATGTTGAGCATAATATGGCTGACCTAGCAGCACAAGTTGCTGCAAATAAAACTGGTATTAATGAAATAAACTCTATGGTTGATCAATTTGGTATTAAAACAGTTCAAGCCTATATGAACCATGTTCAAGATAATGCCGAAGAATGTATTAGAAAGGCAATCACTAACCTACGTGAAGGCAAGTACGAATACGAACTAGATAATGGAGAGTTTATTAAGGTAACGATAAGAATTGATAAAATCAAACGTGAGGCCACTATTGACTTTCACAGGGACAGCTGAAAAAAATCCATTCAATTATAATGCACCTATGGCAGTCTGTCATGCGGTAATTCTTTATGTGTTTAGAACTCTAGTTGGTAATAATATTCCTTTAAATGAAGGTTGTTTTAAACCACTAAATATTATAATACCCAACAACTCTATGATAAATGCTAAATATCCTTCAGCTGTAATTGCCGGTAATACAGAAGTAAGTCAATTAACCTGTAACGCTTTATTTGGAGCGCTTGGAGTAATTGCAGGTAGCCAAGCTACCATGAATAATTTTATTTGGGGTAATGATAAAATTCAAAATTATGAAACTATTTGCGGTGGTACTGGCGCAGGGCCAGATTTTCATGGAACTTCAGCTATTCAGACACATATGACAAATACTAGAAGTACAGACCCAGAAGTTTTAGAAACAAGATTCCCTGTGCGATTAGAGGAATTTTCTATTAGAAAAAATTCAGGTGGAAAAGGCAACTATACTGGCGGTGATGGGGTAACAAGAAAATTAAGATTTCTGGAACCCATGACAGTTACAACATTATGCTCACATAGAAGAGTAAAACCTTTTGGAGTTAATGGAGGTAAACCAGGCGAGTGTGGTAAAGAATGGCTTGAAACAAATGATGGTAAAATTGTAAACTTAAAAGGAAATGACAGCTGTGAAGTCAAAGAAAACGATCTTTTCATTATGGAAACACCAGGTGGTGGAGGTTTTGGTTCTCAATAAAATAGACTTTAACGAGAGTAATGTTTTTCTGAAAATCTTGTTGGATTGATTAGAACCACCGCAATCACGATTAATACTGCGAAGGGTCTTCAATCAGGGAAGAAGGTTCAACAACACGCAAGAGAACTCCGTAGTATCGGTAATGAGCTCCAGACGGATAAAACCCCTGAAGACGCACAGAAGACGATTGCAGAGGGATTTAGAACCCTCTCAGACTTATTCCTGAACATGGAAGACATGATTAGACGGAACTCATATATTTCCACATCTAGTGGTTTTTTTAGTGACCGAACCTATAACCTTCTCCGTAAATCTCTGAAGAAAAGACGATAAACGAATTTAGTCTCCGTTCTCTTTGACACCCCCAAATTCCATGCATTGGAGGATCATGAATTCCCGAGTCACTTAATGCTTACCTAGAATCAAATATTGAACCATTTTTTGGAATGTGTTTTCTAGGATCATCAGAAAAACTTATTGGAGTAATAGAAGTATCAAATAATTTTGATACATCATGTCCATCTAAAATATAATTTGTCATCAAGTTAATAACCTTGTTTATTTGGAATAACTCCCCTTACTCCACCTCTTGGATTCTCAGTATCATCTTTTCTTCTAGGGATAATATGAATATGAAAGTGAAAAACTGTTTGCCCTGCATCCTCACCAATATTCATCCCTATATTAAAACCAGTGATGCTTTCATCAGTTAGTGTAAGTTCAGTTTTTTGAGTACTAAGTACAATTGGTATTTCATTATATTCATCTTGATTACACTCAAAGTAACTCACTATATGTCTTTTAGGTATAACTAATGAATGTAGATGTGTTACTGGATACAAATCTCTAATGACATAAAAGTGTTTATATTCGTTTATTATTCTGTCACTTGGTAAATTACAAAAAATACAATTATTCATAAGTTATCTCTAAAAATTTCTTTTGGTTTCCATGTATGTTTCTTATTAACAGCATCTTTATTAGCTTTATTAAGAAATATTTTACGATCATTAATGGTTCTTCCAGTTTGATTTAAAATAGTTTCCCTCAATGGATGATGACTTTCTATATAATGATTGTTTCTTTTATTTAAATTTTCTACAAAAACAACCTCAGGTATTTTATCAAATTTACCTAGAGTACCTCTGTTACATTCCTTACATGACAAAACAAGATTCCACACTTGATTTATATTTAAGAATTCACTTGAACTTTTAAGTCTATGTGGAAAAAAGTGATCTACATCACAAGAGTTTTCATACCCTTGTTCAATTTGAATATTCCTTTGACAGTAAAAGCATTTTCCTTTTTGGTAACCGTTTAGACCATCTCTGGAAGATGTAACATCAATTCTTCTATTCTTATCATTAAAGATATATAAAACTTCATTTTGTAAATCTGAATTAATTTCAACTAAGTTGGGATTTAACTTAAGTGAGATTGCAGTTTCCCAAAGTTTCCATCTTGAGTTTACCTCTAAATTAAGATTCTTCTCTTGTTCACCTTCAAACAATTTATAGAAATTGTCTGTTAATATTATACCTCTATTTGAATTTTTGACATTTTCAAAAAATCTTGGAACTTCACCCCCAGCAACATTGTGAAATGCGTCAAGTACATAAGTGAAACCATACTTTATAGAATGTTTTTTTAATTCATTATCATTAACTTGGTTTTGATTATATTCACGACAATAACTTAGAAATTTATTTGACGGTCCAGTGTGCTGTTTATCATTTGTTTTAAGGTGATCACAAATATTTAATGCAAAGGGTAATGCTAAATCTTCTAGAGTGATTTCTGTTTTCTTTTTTGGAATTTCTAATAATGTTTTTGCTAATGAAAATTTATAAGATGCAACGTTTTTACCTAATAGTATTATCGATCTCCAATAAGTTTCTAAAGATGGATTGTGATCTATAAAATTCATAAAATACTCTAAGTTTATTTTTTATAGTCTAATCGAAACCATTCAATAACGTAAAGAGTATTGAATCAAAATTCCCAACTTGGGATATTTCTCTCTGGATACTATCGTGGTTTATAGATTAGGTTTTGGTTGTCAGTTTTGAGGGGTGGGTGTTTGTTTTTTTAAAATCACCTAACATGGGTTTTATTATAACAGAAATTAATAAACTTATCAGCGGAGTGTTTTCTTAATAAATTTTTGTCAAATTGTCCAATTGGTTTGTCATTTTATCCAAAAACAATACATCTTACTTTATTTAGTTCATTAATTCATTTACCGTGTAAAAAACTCTAAGTTTGATGATACATTTAGTATGAATAAAAAAAATATCTTAATTGAATTTATTTGTAAATTATCAACCAACGCTATTGAATACAACGCCAAAGTTCCGATTGGAAATTCTTGGGTGTTGGTAGCGAAAGAGAGCAGAAATACATCTCTTGATTTTATAACTTATGAACCAGTTGTTTGTATTATAATCCAAGGGGAAAAAGAAGTCGTTTCCTCAGATGAGGTTGTGCATGCAGGTGCTGGGCAAACTTTAATCATAACCCACGACATAAATGTGCAAGCACGAATTGAGGTTATAAAAATTGATAGACCATATCTTGCTATCGTAATTCCAATTGATGTTCAGAAGTTGCGTGACATTGCGCTTAAAATGTCATTTGGAAAGCAAGAGGAGCATAAGCAAAGCGCAATCAGTGTAGGAACCACTTCATCTGAATTAGAAGACGCGGTATTAAGGTATTTGAGATTTTTACATCGTCCTATAGAAATAGAAATTTTAGCAAACAGTGTACTTCGTGAAATTTATTTTCGTGTGCTTACCAGTGAAGGGGCATCAATGTTGCGAGAACTTCTTATTGCAGATAGTCATGCTGACAAAATTCATCGAGCAGTTACACACATTAAATCAAATTATAATTCAGATTTGTCAATTAATGATCTTACCAAATTGGTTGGAATGAGTAACTCTTCGTTCCATGCACACTTCAGGAAAATAACAAAAACCACACCTAAAAAAATGCAAAGCGATCTTCGATTAATGAAAGTACGTGATCGTTTGTCTCATAGTTGGGATACCGTTTCTAATCTTGCATTTGATGTTGGGTATAATAGTCTTTCTCATCTAAGTAAAGAGTATAAGGCAAAATTTGGAAGAAGTCCTTTACAGGATAGGACTAGAGAGAAACTAGGCGACAAAAATACGGTTTAGAATTAATTTGACCCTTAGAGAAAAACTATCACTAAGGGTCAGATGTGAATTAGGCAGTATTTCGTGCAAATAAACCCGCAGTAACACCGAAAACTTCACCAGTAATTTTTTTTCCATTTTTACTAGCAAAATACCTAACTATTTCTGCAATATCATTAGGTTCATAAGCACCCATCGGAAGAGGATTACGCCACTGTTTCATCATGTCCTCTAATCCACTCCACGTAGGATTTTTTGGAGACATTCCCCCTAAAACATAATCGTTATTCATTAGGTCGGTTTTTACCACTGTTGGGCAAATAGCGTTACAGGTAACATTGTGTTTACCCATGATTAACGCCGTACTCTTTGCTAATCCGATAACTGCCCATTTGGTTGAGGAATATATTGGAAACCATTCTGCACCTTGTCGTCCTAAAACAGAGGAAATAATAGTTATTCCTCCTGATTTTTGTTTACGCATAATAGGTACTACGGATTGAACCGTTCTTACCGCACCCGTAACATTAATATCTATTACGGTCTGAACCTCTTCATCAGTAAAATGCTCAATCATACCTATTTGAGTTACACCAGCATTATAACAACATGGTCCAATGAACCAAACTGCTTGATTGTTTTATCAACCACTTGTGACATGCGATTTCGATTTCTAACGTCCCCTTTATGGATTGCACATTTAACACCATGCTTTTCAATTTTTTCTTTCCAATTATTGGATACAAGTCTTTCATGTTGTATGGGCAGATGTCACTCTAATGTCAACATCATATAGAACAATGTTAGAACCTTCCTTCGCAAGCGCAATTGCACTTGCTAAACCAATTCCTCTTGCGCCACCTGTTATAAGCGATGTTGCTCCGTCCATATTGTAATCATTTCTATTATTAACACTCGCATTAGCATTAGTTGAGAAAATGCACCTGTTGCGCCAACAGCAGCAACCGCGCCTGCTCCAGCAGTTAGAATTGCGTTTCTTCTGCTTGGATTTTCTAGATCTTTTGTTGGATTAATTTTTTCATTTTTTGATTTCATCTTTTGCTCCTTAATTATGTAAAAATTCACGTGACACATTAACTGTCTGTGAAGTGAAGCAAATAATACCAAGCAATGATTATGAGTTTTTGTGCGATGCTACTTTATTTTTGTAGAATCGTACTAAAATTCTGTCTCAAAAAGGTAAACTCTGACGGAAAATTTCTAAAAAGGTGAATGTTCAAAACCTTTTTTCAACATAAAGTCTTTCTCTAAATTGTATTACCTTATCGTTATCAAATCTTTTTAATCTTTTATTGTATTTCTTCAAACCAACCCAAATATCCTTTGGTTTGTATAAATCATTACTCCTAACTTTTTTAATATTACTTACATTAAAAAGATCAGTAATTTCCCTATTTGAATAACCTATCTTATTAAGATACCTCATTAATTCTAATCTTAATAATCTATCTGTTCCAATTCTAAATACACCTAAACTATTTGAATGAATTAAGACATTGAATTTAAAATAGAAGTCATAATTTATATAGGTAATTTTGAATCTATTCCACAGTATCGTTTGTGCGGTGTGGGTGGGAGTTTTCCATTGCTGACCTAACTTTCAACTTCACCCTCACCTGTCGCTCCTCTGC
>CAJIZD010000008.1:0-69392 GCA_905181795.1 uncultured Planktomarina sp.
TGTATCAAAAGAAAAGATTGGAGCTGGGTAAATCAAATTTGGTTTAAAAGTGCTTTAGCTTTATGGATGTTCGGTTTGTTTTCTGCAGTCACAGGTCCCGATCCCTTTTTTTCGTTTCAACAAGGTTTTGTCTGGATCCGTTTTCCACTTTATGCAGCTGCTGCTCAAGTTTGGCTTGCTAAGGACAGGGATATAAGAATTGTCATGTTATTATCTATTTTAATTGGAATGCTAATCATGTGCGGGATCTTAATTGCCGAAACAATAATAGAACCTAAGATACGACTGACATGGCCTTATGGAGATTTAGTCCCCGGAGGTTATATTTCTAAAGTTTCACTTCCTCTATTTTGTGTTTTAATGGCTGTTGCAGTTAGTAAAAAAAGTAAAGCTGGTATATTTTCTGGTCTTATTGGTTTATTATCAATCGCTGTATCTGCTTTAACTGGAGAAAGAACTAATTTTCTTATCCGCGCATGCGGCGGTATGTTAGCCAGTATAATTTGGAAGCCAAAATTTTTAATGTTCTCTATGTTAGTTTTAATCGAAGTTCTAGCTGTTTTAATATTGTTTTTTAATCGCCCTGATTTAAGTGATCGTTTTAGCAGACAATTTTTAAATACTATTCCATTAATAAATACATCAGATAATAACCCTTATTGGGGTGCCTGGCGGGGAGGTATACAACAAGGACTATTGAACCCTATAAAAGGAATAGGACCTTCTGGTACAAGAAACACTTGTGCAACCTTAGATACAAGCTTGCCAAAATGGTTGCCTGGCAAAAATTATTGTGGAAACCACCCTCATAATTTTTATGTTCAATTGTTTGCAGAAACAGGAATTGTAGGGTTACTTATTGGGTGCATAATGTTTGCATCAATTATTCTTAGTTGCTATCGAGCGAGAAAATATAATTTTGATTGCCCGATGGCTGCTACAGCTTTTGTAGTTCCGTTTGGATTGTTTTTTCCAATACAACAATTTGGTAGTTTTTATGGGCAATGGGGTAATCTATTTACTTGGTTTGCTATTGGTTTTGCTATTTCACAGTATCAAGGATGGAGAAACACTAATAGTAATTTTGAAAAATAATTCTTCTATAATCATCTAGTTTCTTACTTGATAATGCTGAAGATAATTTGAAATTTTTCCAAGCTTTCTGTTGATAACTCTCTCTTAAAGTATTATTTTTTAATAATTCTATTAAATTCTTTTTTAACTTTTTGTAATTTATATTTTCTATTAAAACCCCATTATCACCAATTATTTCAGGCATGCCACCTACTTTAGATGCAATAATTGATATTCCATTACTCATTGCTTCTGCTGCAACCAGACCAAAAGGTTCTTCCCATATTGAAGGTATAACTATAATGGAAGCGTTTTCATTTTTTCTTCAACAAATTTGTGGTTTTTAAAGCCATAGAAAATTGCTTGTGAACCAATTTCTTTAAAATTTTTATTACTCTATGTGCATAAGAATTAGTATTTTTGTGCTCACCTAATCTAAAAGATCCAATTAATCCAAAGTTCCAGTCTGGAAAAGTCGACGCAATTGATCTTAAAGTTTGTACATATAAGATCAGCACCTTTTTCAGAAACTAATCTTCCAACAAATAAAATTTCTTTTTTCTTTTTTGGAAATTTTTTAATCTTCCTATCTACGCCATTATATAAAACGTAAACTTTTTCTGTCTTAATTGAAATTCCCTCTAGAAACTTATTTTTAATAAATTCACTCACACAAAAGACTGCTTCGCACTTTTCTAATATATTTTGTCTATCTTTAACAGATTTGGACCCCTTCATTGTTTGAGGGTCATTGTGAAGAAATAATGTGATAGGAAAGTTACTTTTTTTAGCAATCTGTTCTATAAGATAGGGTCTATTATGTATTTCTATTAATTGTTTTTCTGAACTCTCTTTTGAGATCATTTTTAACATTTTATGTGCTAAAAAAAGGTTCCTGCTTTTAAGTGAGAAAATAGAATATTTAATGCCTTCAAAATTATTTTTAAATAGTGGATTTTCAACATTTTGTCCATAAACTCTAATGTCACTCAAAAACTTGGTATGTAATAAATTATTTTTTACTGTGATTGAAACTGAAGACGCCTTATTTTCGTCAAACTTTTCTTTGTATGGTAACAAAATATTTATTTTCATATTTTTTTAATCTTTATAATTTTATTAATAGTGTTATAAAACGAATTTAATTTTTTTAATAATTTTATTTATTACTGAGTTATGTTTTGCAATCAATTATATGCATGAAATGGGGGTCAAGATACGGGCCTGAATTTGTAAACAGGCTATATACGTCTATAAAAAAACATACTAAAAAGACAACTAAAGTCTACTGTTTTACAGACGATATCAAAGGCGTAAATAAAAATGTTATATGCAAACCTCTTCCAAAAATAAAATTGCCTAAAACATTATCATCAACTCCATGGAGAAAATTAAGTGTTTGGCAATTTCCTCTTCACGATTTAAAGGGCGACGTATTATTTTTAGACCTTGATTTGGTCATTACTGGTAATTTAGATCGATTTTTTGATTATAAACCTGGGTGCTATTGTGTAATTGAAAATTGGACACAACTAGGCCAAAATATTGGAAATACTAGTTGTTTTAGATTTCCAGTAGGAAAATTTGATTCTATTTTTAAAAACTTCGAAAATGATCCTGTTAAAATTTGGAAAAAATATCATATCGAGCAAACATATTTAAGCGATAAAATTAAAGAACAAATTTTTTGGCCATCCGAATGGTGTAAAAGTTTTAAACATAATCTTCTTCCAAAATGGCCTTTTAGAATTTGGAAACCAGCGATGCTACCAAATGACACAAGCATAGTTGCATTTACAGGCAAACCTGACCCAGACGATGTCATTAAAGGGATTTGGCCTGTAAAAAAATCACAGTTTTACAAAAAAATTTACAAACAACTTAAAACTCCAGAATGGGTTGCAGATAATTGGTCATAAGTTCATATGATTTGATTAATAGCCTCTCCATTTAAAAAAGCTTCTATTGCTTTTAAGTAACCATTAAAGAATTTTTCATATGCCTCAACTGACACATAACCTATATGAGGTGTAAGAATTGTATTTTTGGTTTTTCTTAAAATATGCTCTGCTGGTAAAGGTTCTTGATCAAACACATCTAGTGCAGCACATGAAATAGTATTCTGATTTAGTGCGTCTATTAAGTCTTGTTCTTTAATAATAGGACCACGACTAGTATTTACAATAACAGACTCTTTTTTCATAAGCTTTAATTTATCTTTGTTAATGTATCCTTGTGTTCTTTCAGAAAGCCTTGTGTGAATTGTTAAAATGTCAGACATTTTAAATAAATCTGAACTACTAACATATTCAACATTAGCTTTTTTACAGTCTTCTTTTTTTAAGTTGTGGCTCCATGCAATTACCCTCATGTCAAAAGCTTTAGCAAAATTAGCAACCTGTAAACCTTGCTTTCCAAGACCAAAAATACCTAAAGTATTCCCCTTCAACCCTCTTCCTACAGTTGTTTGCCAATTACCATTTTTCATGTTCTCAATTTCAGTTTGTAATCCTCTCCAGCTATTCATAATTAGAGCCCAGGCTAATTCAGCTGTTGAGTGAATTTTGGTATCTGTTCCACAATAAACTATATTTCGTTCTTTTAGAGCATCTGTGTCTATAGATGCATTCCACATACCACTTGTAATTACTAACTTTAAGTTAGGGAGTTTATTAATTAATTCTTTAGGAAGAGGGGTTCTTTCTCGCATTAAACATAAAACATCATAATCCTTTAGCTGTTCAGCTAAATTATTATCATTACTTATATATTCATTAAAGATCTTTAAATCAATTTTATCACTTAAAGAATTCCAATCAGCAAATTTATGAGTAACATTTTGGTAATCATCTAAAATAGCAACTTTAATTTTTTCCATTCTTTTAAACCTTTTTACTTAACTGATCCATAACCTGCTATTCGTCCAAAAACAGCCCCTGATGTTAATCCTGAACCTCCCGGATAACCGTTAAAGAAAACACCACCTACTAATTCTCCACAAGCAAACAGACCCTTTATTGGTATATCGTCTGATTTTAAAACCCTTCCGTTTTCATCTACTTTTAATCCACCATACGTAAAGGTAATTCCACCTGTTACTGGGTAAGCTCTATAAGGTCCCTTATCAAGGGTTTGAGCCCAATTTGATTTTTTTATTTTTAAACCTTGTGTCGACTTTCCGTCTAGAATAGTTGGATCAAAGACCGTTTCTTTATCTATAGATTTGTTATATTCATCTAATGTTTTTTTGGTTTCATTCTTGTCAATTCCATCCATTTTATTAATTAATTCTTCTAAAGAATTAGCTTCAACAAAATGAGCATCATGAAACGTATATTCTTCGTAAAGTAAGTCAAAAACTTTACTATCAAATATTTGCCAGGCAAAATGCCCAGGTTGCTCTAATACTTTTCTACCATATTGTGCATATGTATAATTTCTAAAATTTTTACCTTCATCAAGAAACCTTTTACCATTAGCATTAATCATAATACCTAAGAAGTAACATATTTTACGATAATTTTTTCTTTCACCTGGTTCTAAATCTAATCCACCATAATTTTTCATATGCAAATCCATTGGTGTTGCATGACAACCATCGAATAAACCATGTTTTGTGGCTCCAATATCTAGGGCCATCTTTAAACCGTCACCTGTATTATTTGGAGTTCCTCTAACTTTTGCTTTTAACCAGTTATCCCCAATAAATAATTTTCTTAATTCATCATTTGCCTCAAACCCACCTGATGCTAAAATCACTGAATCAGCTTCTACACTTTTGTTATCAACTAATAATCCAATTACCTTGTGATTTTCGAAAATTAACTTAGTTACAGGACTATTATAATGAATTTCCCCCCCCAATGATAAGAAAGCTGCTAATTCTTGATCAAACAGGCCAACACCTTCATTCTCTGAAGCAAGCGTTAAACCTCCCCAAAAAATATGTTTTCCATCTTTTAAAAAACTTTGTCTTGAGTAAATTGGTTCAAACTTCACGTTATGGGATGCAAGCCATTGAATAGTTTCAAAGGATTTAGAAACCAATATATTTTGCTCAGGGCTTAATGGTCGACCATCGTTGAAATTTAAAAGATCTAATGAAAATTTTTCATTTGTATATGTCCCAAAGTCTGTGTCTTTAATTCTTTTATCATCAGGATGTTTTAAAAGATCTATTAATTGATCACCATTTTCATATGAAAATCTCATTGCACCAGCAGTGTATTTAGTGTTGCCTCCAGCCATTTTTTTATCTGCTTTTTCATAAATAACTACATCGGCACCTTTTTCTAGAGCAGCAATACCTGCTGATAAAGCGGCATTACCAGAACCAACAACGACAACTTTTTTAGGCATCTCAATTTTCCTTGAAGTTAAATATTTATTAATAGATTGTTTAAATATTGTTATTCTTTAATGTAGTTTTTTTCAAGTTCAATTTATTTTAAGGCTTGTTATGTCTTCAAATTTAATAGGTTCTCTAATTTGGATCATATTTATTTTTTTATCTGTGTTTACACACATGATAATAAAGTCGCTTTCAGGTGAGGTGGACTTTATAATTACTTTATTTTCTAGGTTTGTTTACTCGTTACCAATACTTTTTATTTTAGCTTATTTAGCAAGAAACAAACTTTTCCTAAAAGTGAATAATTGGAAAAATATCATATTACGTTCATGTTTTGGTTTTATTACAATGGTAATGGTTTTCTCTTCTTTGCAACTAATACCAATAGGTCTTACTACAGCTCTAGCTCAGAGCTCTGCAATATATGTTACATTATTATCACCTTTTTTTTTAGGTGAAAAAATAGGACTAATTAGATGGACTGCTGTAATAACTGGTCTATTAGGGGTTTTTCTAATGATTGATCCAATAAGTATAATTAGACAAACCTCAGGTTTATCTAGCTTAGGACTTTACCTGGCTTTTGGAAGTGCAATTACTCACGCTGGATTGGCACTGATTTTAAGAAAAATTGGAAAAACAGAGCACCCAGCTACTACAGCATTAATACATAACTTAATCACATCATTTGTTATAATATTCCTTATAATAGTTTTAGGAACTAAGTTTTATGGAACTACAGGAAAACACGGATTAGAAATTCTTATCACACCTGATTATTTACTTTACACTTTAATATTTTTAGGTTTCACAGGATCTTTCGTACAATATTTAATGGCACAAAGTTATAAATATGCTGAAGCAACTATATTAGTAACCCTGCGCTATTTAGCTATACCTATTGCTTCCATATTTGGTTATATAATTTGGGATGAAATCCCTTCAAGCAACCAAATTATAGGTGGATTAATTGTAATTAGTTCTTGTCTATTGATTACGTATAGAGAAATGAAAAAAAAATCAATTATTCAGTAACCAATTGCTAAACCATCTTTTCGCCAATCACTTGCACCTATCAAAACGTCTCTACCATTATCAATTAATATCATCTGTCCTCCACCAATAGGTGGTGCAGGATGATTTATTTCATGTCCTCTTAAAGCTAAATCGTCAATCACATCTTTATCAAACTTATTCTCAAAATCTAAAATATTGTTATTAGGAAACACTCTTGGAAAATCGAGGGCTTGTTGAGGGTTCAGACCAAAGTCAATCATTTGTGACAAAACATAAGCATGGCCGGCTGCTTGATATTGTCCACCCATAACTCCAAAAGACCCTATTAATTTATCATTTTCTGATATCATTGCTGGTATAATAGTATGAAGAGGTCTTTTATTAGGGTTGAGTTCATTTGGATGATCTTTGATAAGATTAAAAGCTCTCCCTCTACAATGGAATAAAATACCACTTTTTGGAGCAGTTATACCACTTCCAAATGCATCAAAAAGAGAGTTGATAAATGAAATTGTCATACCATTTTTATCTCTAACTGTAAGATAAATCGTGTCTGGATGGTCAGGAAAATCAGTTTTTTCATATAATTTAGCTTTGTTCATATCAATTTGAGATATGAATCGAATCTATCATTTTAGTCATTTAGAAAACTGATCAACAGATAGCTTGTTAGTATTTAGTGTCTGCCAGATATCTGATCTCTTAAATAATAACCTATTTTGACAGCTTCACAAAACACATGCATGTATAATCTGCTTTAGACATTTGGTTAGGATTAAATTTTTCAAGAATGGCTAAAATTATTAATGCAACTAACCCTTGGCCGTTAGGTGGACACTCATGTATTTTGATATTTCGATAATGTCTCGAAATGGGACTTACCCATTCTGCGTTTGCATTATTAAAATCGTTTAGAGTATGGCTCCCACCAATAGACTTAAGTTTATTAATCATGTCATCGGCTACCCATCCATGATAAAATCCTTGAGAGCCTTCCTCAGCAATTGTTTTAAAAGTTTCAGATAAATTTGAATTAATAAAATTATCAGTAGCTTTAAATGGTTTCCCATTTTTTAAAAATACATTTAAGGTGTCTTTATCTTTAGATAATTTTTCAGTATTTTTTGACCAGTCAAGCCCTACTCTTTCATGAACAAGAACTCCAGATTTGGCATAATCTATAGCTGGATGAAATATTTCTTTCCAAGGCATATGACCATGTTCTTCATGAAGCAAACTCCAACCTGCAACCGCACCAGGAATAGTAATAGCATCAGGCATTTCTGGAGTAATCACTGAAACATTTCTATTACGTAAATTTCTTGCAAAAGCATTTTCAGAAGCTTTACCTGATCCATTAAGAGCTTTGATTTTAGTACCTCCATCAACTGAGAGCATCGCAAAACAATCTCCTCCTATCCCAGTCATGTGTGGTTCTGCAACACATAAAACTGCATTCATCGCTAATGCAGCATCAACAGCGTTTCCTCCATTTTTTAATATTTCAATCCCAACAGAAGAAGCAATTGGATGTGAAGACGCAAGCATCGCGTTAGAGCTTATTACATTAGATCTTCCAATATCAGAAAAATCCCTATTGATACTATTACTATATATTTTACTCAAAATAAGGATCTCCTCATATTAAACGTTTTGTATTCAATTTTTAAAGCTTTTTAATAATTTACTGCAATAATTTTTTTATATTTTTTGCAGCTTGTTTAATTCTATGTTCATTTTCAACTAAACCAACTCTTACAAAACCTTCCCCGTATTCGCCAAAAGCTACACCTGGCGCGACAGCCACGTCAGCTTTAAGCATCAATTCTTTTGCAAATTTCAATGAACCCTGATTTTTGAATTTCTCTGGTAGAGGTGCCCAAGCAAACATACTTGCTTTAGGACTAGGTATATTCCATCCAGCTCGTGACATCGAATTTATTAAAACATCTCTTCTTTTTTGATAGGTGTTTCTGATTTCTAAAACACAATCTTGAGGACCGTTTAAAGCAGCTGCTGCTGCAACTTGTACAGGTGTAAAAGCACCATAATCAAGGTAAGATTTAATCCTAGTTAGAGCGTTGATTAATTTTGTATTGCCTACTGCAAAGCCAATTCTCCAACCAGCCATTGCATAAGTTTTTGACATAGAGGTAAATTCAACAGCTATTTCTTTTGCTCTTGGAACCTGTAAAATTGAAGGAGGTAAAATACCGTCATAGTAGATTTCAGCGTATGCTAAATCCGATAATATATAGACATTGTATTTCAAAGCTATTTTCACAACTTCTTCATAAAAGTCTAATGACGCAACTTGTGCAGTCGGATTAGAGGGAAAAGAAACTATTAGTGCCACCGGTGCTGGAACACTCTCTCTTATTGATCTTTCTAATCTTTCTAAATATAAGTTTGGATTAAAGACACCTTCATCCATTGCAGGTAGATGACGTAAAGATGCACCAGCAATAATAAAGCCATAAGGATGTATTGGATATGAGGGGTTTGGAGATAATATTATATCTCCTGGCGAAGTTATGGCTTGTGCTAAATTTGCCAGTCCTTCCTTAGAGCCTAGTGTAACAACTACTTCATTTTCTGGGTCTAATTCTACACCAAACCTTCTTTTATAATATGCAGTTTGAGCTTTTCTTAGCCCAGTAATACCTCTACTAGTTGAATACCTACCGGTACCTGGTTTTTCAACGGTCTCTTTTAATTTTTCTCTAATATGTTTAGGAGTGGGCATGTCAGGATTACCCATTCCAAAATCTATTATGTCCTTGCCTTTTGCTCTTAATTCAGCCTTGAGTCTATTTACTTCAGCAAAAACATAAGGAGGTAATCTCTTTATTCTATCAAATTCATCGCTCATTATTAATCCTAATTAATATCAAATGATTTTTTAATAATATCTTTAGATATGTTAAGTTTTAGTTTAAAATTAAATTCTTTTAGATTAGTTAGATTTAGAGTGTTTATTTTAAGGTATCAATGAATTTTTTTATTAAAAGTATTTTTTTAATTGTAGGAATTTCAATTATTGGTTTGATGCTGTGGTTTGGTATGCCTAATATCCAACAAGTCCTAAAGCCTGTCAAAGTTATATCTGTGACTATAACTTTAAATAACAAATGCTCCTTTGATAATGACAGCTTTGTAGTGGCTGTGCCTGGAACGAATTTAATTTTTCCATTTAAAAAGGGTATTGCTAGGCTAATGCTTAAGTCAGATAGAAAAGTTCAACTTCTGTCAAATCCAAAATATAAAGCAGTTAGATATGTTGGTATTCATGTACCTGTAGAACCCAAAATGATATTAGAAGCTGACTGCTCCACGTCACCCAGATTAAAGGGTATTTTTGGGTCAATGAAAAATCAATTTAAAAATTGAGGAGAATGTGATGAACAATTCAAAACCAAAATTACCTAATGATCCTCTCACAGGATTATCTATTAAACAATTAGGAGAAAAATTAAGAAATGGCTCGATTAGTTGTGTTGAATTAACATCTACATATTATAAACGAATTGAGATATTAAACCCATATCTAAACGCATATATATATCTTGATAAAGCACAAAGCTTAAATTGGGCAGATGGTATAGACAAGCTCTTTATAAATGGTGTTGATCTTGGACCTTTAATGGGAATACCAATTGCAATTAAAGATATTTGTTCGGTAAATGGAATGCCTACTACAAATGGGTCTCAGATAATTTCTGATGATATTACTGGGCCTGAAGGGTCACTGGTGAAAAGGCTAAAATCATTAGGATGTATAATTTTAGGAAAAACCCATACTGTTGAATTTGCTTTAGGGGCCACAGGTTTAAATAAACATAAAGGTACTCCAAAAAATCCATGGGATATCGAAACTCACAGAATGCCGGGCGGCTCTAGTAGCGGATCTGCTGTGGCTGTTGCCTCTGGTTTAGCTGCTTTTGCAATTGGGACTGATACTGGTGGTTCGGTTAGAATACCAGCATCACTAAATGGAATTGTTGGCTTAAAAACAACTAAAGACAAATGGCCAACCGACGGTATTTTTCCACTGTCTCCTACATTAGATACACCTGGCCCAATCGCACGATCAGTTGAAGATACCAAATTTATTTTTGATGCATACAATGGATCAACGCCTAAAACCAAACCTCTTAGTATAGAAGGCATGTCTTTTGGAAAATTAAAAGAGCCCTTTACATCAAATTTAGATCCTGATGTTACAGAAGCTTTTGAAAAATTATGCGAAGAATTAATAAATCTTGGTGCAAGAATTGAGGATGTGATCATTCCAGAAGCTAATGAAAAAACAACTCTTTTCCCGAGAATAGTTGGATCAGAAATTATTAGCGCATTTGGGAAAGACAGATTTTTGAAAAATGTTGATAAGATGGACCCTGTTACTGGAAACAGAGCTAAACTAGGCTTAGATGTTTCTTCAGTTGACTACATTAATGCCAAAAACAGACTTTTAGAATTAGAAATTATGATAGATAAACATTTCACTAAATATGATGCTCTTTTATCTCCAACGACTGTTATGCAAGCATTAGATGTAAGCAAATCAAAAATTGGTGGAGAACTTCATGAAAGAAGTCTTTTGGCTTCCGCTAATACTCAACCTGTAAATATTTTTGGTATATGTGCAATTTCGTACCCAATTCAAAATTTTTGTAAAAACATAAAGTATGAAGAAACACTTCCTATTGGTTTACAAATAATATGTAATAAAAATGAAGATAATAAAGCCGTTGAGATTGCTTTAGCTTTTGAAAAGCAATTTGGATATCCTTCTTTGCCAAATGTAGGAAAATTTTTGTAATAAATTAAATTAGAGTATTTTTTATGATACTAATTTTAAAAAAAATATAGTAGAAGTAAAAATAAATTTTATTATGGTTTTCATTTTAATAAAAATTTAAATTACACTATTATTATATACTCTAATTAAGGATGTTAAGATTTGTCTATAAAACTTATAGAAGCTAAAAATTTAAAAAAATCTTTTGGAGATTTTGTTGCTGTTGACAATATTAATTTAAACGTTGAAAGAGGAGAAGTTGTAGGGTTTTCTAGGCCCTAACGGAGCCGGAAAATCTACAACTATGAAAATGTTAACCGGTTTTCTAGAACCTGATGGAGGTGAAATTTTTATTGAAGGTATAGATTTAAAATCTAAACCTTTAGAAGCAAAAAAATCTATTGGTTATCTTCCAGAAGGAGCTCCATCATATTCAGATATGGAAGTTTCAGAGTTTTTATCCTTTGTAGGCAAAATGAGAGGATTGAATAACAATGAGTTGTTAAATACACGATTATCAGACATGGCTGAACAAATAAATTTAAAAGAGGTGTGGCATAAGCCAATTGAGACTTTGTCTAAAGGCTTTAAAAGAAGAGTTGGTATAGCACAAGCTCTTATACACGACCCTGACATTCTAATCTTAGATGAGCCAACTGATGGATTAGATCCAAATCAAAAGTACGAAATGAGAGATTTAATTAAAAAAATTTCTACTAATAAAGCAATAGTTATATCAACACATATATTAGAAGAAGTTGAAGCTGTATGTTCTCGGACTGTAATAATAGCAAACGGGCAACTTCTTGCGAACGAAACACCTGATAACTTAGGAAAACAATTTAATAAAAAAAATATGTTCTCATTGAAAGTTGCTAATAAACTCAACAACACCCAAATCAAAGACATAAAGTCTTCACTTGATTACAAAAAAGTAACAGTTAAGAATTTGAATATCACTGACACTTTAATATTAATTGAAGACGAAAAGGAAAATATTAATCTTAATAAAATAATGACACAGTTAAAAAAACATAAACTTGATATAAATGAAGCTACTTTTATAAAACCTAGCTTAGATGATATTTTTAGAAAAATAACTCAGTAAAAATAGATTAACTACCAACATATTTGGATATTAAAGATGAATGCATATTTAAATAAAACTTTTATAATTTTTGATAGAGAGTTGAGAGGCTATTTCAGAACGCCTCTTGCATCAATTTTTTTACTTGTTTTTTTAGCTCTTTCTTCAGGAATGACCTTTTTTCTTGGTCGGTTTTTTGAGCGCGACCAAGCTGATTTAACAGCTTTTTTTGCTTGGCACCCTTGGTTATTTTTAATTTTAATGCCTGCAATTGGAATGCGGCTATGGGCTGAAGAAAGACGTTCTGGCACTATAGAACTACTAATGACACTACCTGTAACAAATTCACAACTAGTTGTAGGTAAATTTTTTGCTAGCTGGATATTTACACTCATCGCACTTTTACTTTCTACTCCTATTTGGATTACTGTAAATTATTTAGGAAACCCTGATAATAGCGTTATTTTTATATCATATTTAACTAGTTGGTTAATGGCTGGAGCATTCTTAGCTTTAACTTCTTGTCTTTCAACTCTTACAAAAAACCAAGTTATTGCTTTTATTATTTCATCCATAAGTGGGTTTATATTAATTATGGCTGGCTTTAGTCTGGTTTTATCTACTGTTAGATCTTGGGCACCAATTTGGATTACAGAAACAATTGGATCAATGTCTTTCTTATCACACTTTAGTAGAGTTCAAATGGGAGTTTTTGATTTATCAACTTTAATATTTTTTGTTTCAATGATTATTTTGTGCCTTTGGATAAATATTCAACTTGTTCAAATTAAAAAAGCAGATTGAGGATATAATGAATTCATTTAAAAACATAAAACCTAGAACGCTTATAAAATTATCTATACTTTTATCTATACTCATATTTTTTAGTATTAACATTATAACTAACAATATGCTTGCTTCTTCAAGAATAGATTTTACTGAAAACAAACTATATTCACTATCTGATGGAACTAAATCTCTTTTAAAAAACCTAAATGAACCTATTCATATAAGACTTTTTATTTCAAGTAACTTAGTAAAAGATGTCCCACAACTATCCACCTATGCAAATAGAGTACAAACTATGCTTAAGACGTATAGGAACATCTCAGATGGCAAAGTTACGCTTGAAATAATTGATCCAAAACCATTTTCAGATGCTGAAGATAGAGCAGTTGGCATGGGAATTAATTCATTTAACGCTACTGAAATGTCAGATGCTCTCTATTTTGGTTTAGCAGCAACAAACTCTACTACTGGACAGAAGAATATACCTATTTTTTCTCCTGAAAGAGAAACTTTTTTAGAATATGATTTATCAAGTTTAATATCTGAATTAAGTCAAATCAATAAACCTGTAATAAGTCTTATTGATAATCTTGGGCTTAAAGCCGATAGCAGAATTGGAAAGCCTGAACAACAAATCCTTACACAAATGAAACAACTTTTTCAGGTTGAAATGGTTAATGAAAGCGTCAACACATTAAATAAAGCAACAAAAGTTTTAATGATCATTCATCCAAAATATTTGTCTGATGAAACGCTTTATATGATAGATCAGTGGGTATTAAAAGGTGGCCCAACCCTAATATTTTTAGATCCTTATGCTGAAACAGAAATAAGTAGACAGCAAGGTGTTCCTCCAATAAACCCAAGATCAAATCTAAAAAAATTACTAAATACATGGGGCGTAGATTTTGACGACAAAAAAGCTGTTTTAGATGCTGAGTATGGTTTTCGTATTTCAAGAAATATAAATGGGCGCGATATTCAAGTTACTAACTACCCTTGGTTAAACATAAGAGGAGATGGTTTAAATCAAAATGAAAGTTCCCTCTCAAACCTAAGTACTATAGTAATGACGACTGCTGGCTCGTTTATATCAAATAATGACAAAATAATGTTAGAGCCTATTATAACCTCAAGCATAAAATCAGGTTTAGGTGATGCTCAAAAGGCCGGAAACCCAAAAGGAGATCCAAGAGATCTTTTATCAGATATTAAAGCTAAAGACCAAAAACATATAGTATCTGGATGGATAAAATCAGATTTAAAAACATCATTCCAAAACTTTAAGAAAAGCGACGACACAGAACAGTTAATGAAGTCTACAAATAAGTCTAATATTTTATTAGTATCCGATGCAGATATGCTTATGGATCGTAATTGGCTTACACAAAGAGGAGCTTTTGCAAATAATGGTGACTTTGTTTTAAATGTTGTTGAGAAAATGATAGGCGGAAACATTTTATCTGATTTGAGAGGTAAGGGCACTTCATGGCGTCCATTTGAAAAAATTATTTCATTAGAGAAAATTGCTGAACAAAAATTCCAACTTCAAGAGCAAATGCTAGCAAAAAAATTAAAAGGTATGGAAGATAAAATACGAACCTTAACTCAGAACAATCAAAATGAGAGTGATATTCCTTTCTCCTGAGACCCTAAAGGCAATTGATGGGTTCAAATCTGAAATGATGTCAACTAGATCACAATTAAGAACTGTTAAATTTGATTTAAGAAGAGATGTAGAGGCTCTAAAAAGTTGGATTATCTCTATAAACGTGGCAGTTCTTCCAATATTTTTTGCAAGTATAGCTCTTTTAATTTCTTTAAGACGAAGAAGAAAAAATTCTTATTAAATTAAACACTGGATAATAACATGACAAAAAAAAGCTTTTTAAACTTAACTATACTCTCTTTTTTATCAATCATCTTGGCTGCTGTTTCAATCAATTTTAATTCTCAAACGTATAACTTTAGTGACAGAGACAGTGTTTTTTTAAAAAATTTTACAAAAAATATTAACGATATTACCCTCATATCAATAAATTCATTTGATAATAATATTGACTTGGTTAAAGATGAAAATAGTTACATATCTACATCTGGTTATCCTCTTAAAAAGGGTATATGGGAAAACTTAATTACAAGCTTATCTCTTCTTACGATTGAAGAAAAGAAGACTAACGATCCAAAAAGACATGCAGAATTAAATTTATTATCACCTGAACTAAATAAAAGTGATCTTGAAAGTGAAGGGTACGCGACTAAGATCACGTTAACGAAAAAAGATGGATCAATTTTTTCTTCTATTTTGTTTGGAAAGACAGATCCTAGCGTAGGTGGATTAAGTGGAGGACAATTCGCAAGAATGCCTAATGATAATCAAAGTTACCTTTTAAAAGGTGCGATTAGAATGCCTACGAGTAAGTCTGACTGGTATGAGAGTTTACTCTTTACAATTAATAATAAAGATTTTCTTAGTGCATCGTTGTCAAATAAAACTAAAATTTTCAAAGTTGAAACTGAGGAAAAGATATTAAAATTATCTTACCCAAAAAATTTAAACTTTGACGTTGATCAATCAAAACTAACTGATATTAGAGAAACTATAAATGGGTTTTATTTTTACGATGTAAGAAAATCAAAAACAAAAAACCTAGTAAACTTACCTACACTAACTTTTGAAACAACAAGTGGTTTAGTTTTATCCTTATCTTCTGTAACAAAAGACACAAAAGGGGAAAGTTGGATAAAAATTAGTGCAATAGCGAAAAAGCCTGCTGCTAAAAAAATTGCAGAAGAAATTACTAACAAAACAAAAGGTTTTGAATTTTTAGCTAACGTTAATACCAGTGATATTCTAAGATGGAACCTTAAAAACCTTGCTGCTAAAAATAAATAAATATATTAATAAGATCTTGGCATCCCTAGGACATGTTCTGCTATATAAGAAAGAATTAAATTTGTTGATATAGGAGCCACT
Organism: uncultured Planktomarina sp.; assembly: GCA_905181795.1. Taxonomy (GTDB): domain Bacteria; phylum Pseudomonadota; class Alphaproteobacteria; order Puniceispirillales; family Marisalimonadaceae; genus Marisalimonas. The sequence continues at coordinate 16,097 of CAJIZD010000008.1, forward strand.
TGATATAACCTGGCTTCTCTAAATTTTCTTTCTACATCATATTCCTCAGCAAAACCAAATCCACCATGTGTTTGTACACAAGCTTCGGCAGCCTCCCATGAAGCATCAGCAGCTAACAACTTAGCTGTATTAGCTTCTTCTCCTATAGGTTTACCAGCTTCATATAATTTTGCGGCATGATATACCATTAATTCAGCTGCTTTCATATGGGCATATGCTTTTGCTATTGGAAATTGAACACCTTGATTTTGACCAATGGCTCTTCCAAAAATATTTCTATCATTAGCATAATTAGTTGATTTTTTAGTAAACCATTTTGCATCACCTATACATTCAGCGGCAATTAATATTCTTTCAGCATTCATACCTGATAAAATATACTTAAAACCTTTATTTTCTTCGCCTACAAGGTTAGATGCTGGAATTCTAAGGTTATCGAAGAAAACTTCTGTGGTAGCATGATTCATCATTGTTCTAATCGGTCTAATTGTTAAACCATTTCCTTTAGCTTTTCTCATATCCAGAAGAAAAACGGACAAACCATCTGTCTTCTTAGACACTTGATTTAAAGGTTTAGTTCTTGCTAATAGTAACATCAAATCTGAATGCTCAGCTCTGCTTGTCCAAATTTTTTGACCGTTTATGACATAATCGTCACCATCTCTGACCGCCACAGTTCTTAAACTTGTTGTATCAGTACCGCTTGTTGGCTCTGTTACACCAAACGCTTGTAATCTTAGAGTTCCATCGGCAATCTTAGGTAAATATTCCTTTTTTTGTTCGTCAGAACCATGTCTAAGGACTGTTCCCATGGTATACATTTGAGCATGGCATGCTGCTGCGTTGCAACCTTGATGATGTATTTCCTCTAAAATTACTGATGCTGCAACCATTCCTAAACCAACGCCACCATATTCCTCAGGTATAAGTGCCCCTAAAAAGCCTGCATCTGTAAGAGCCTTAACAAATTCAGTGGGATAAGCCTGCTCCCTATCTAGTTTACGCCAGTAGTCACCTTGAAAATCTCCACAAAGTTTAGCAACAGATTCTCTTACTTCTGTTATCATAGAATCTTGTGTTTCTAAATTATCTACTTGCATAGTTGTGTCAGGCATATTGTTCCTCATAAATTTATATAGTATATATAATATAATAAATAATATTTTTAATACTAGATTATTTGTCTGAATTAATAATAATTAATCTTTTATAGCATAAATCTTATTATCAATAAATACCTTGGAGATTACAAATGAAGTTAGAATTTCACCATATAAATTTTGTTTCTAAAAATGTGGATAGCATGAACGATTTTTATAAAAATATTCTTGAGATGGATAGTATTCCAACTGAACATTTTCCTAGAACCGAAGAGACTTTTGATAGCGGTTACAGCGGAAAGATTAATTTTGTAACTGAAGGTAAAATAGAGATGCATTTAGCGGAACGTGATATAAATGTTGCCTTTAAGAACAATCAGACTATTAATCCTGTGGATAAAGGACATATTGCATTTAGAACCGATGATATAAATTCATTTATTGATAAACTCAAAAAAGAAAATATTCCATTTTCAGATTATGGAACTACTTTTGCCAAAGAATGGCATCAGGTTTTTTTTCATGATCCAGAAGGAAATGTTATTGAAGTCCATCAAAATATTAAATAATTAACTAAATGATAAAACAATGCTTCAAAAATATTGATTTTAGAATTTTGTGGGGTGCCGGTTGCATGACAGGTATCGCCCGCGCCATGGAATTTCTTGCTTTAAGTTTATTTGCACTTCAAGAACTGGGGTTACCATATTTAGTTACTATAATTTTTGCGGCTAGAATGTTGCCCATGAGCCTTTTAGGAATTGTAATTGGGACAATTTCTGAGAGAATATCACCAATTTCAGTTATCAAATTTATATATACACTTTCTAATATTTCAACTGGTATTGCTATACTACTTGTTTTTACAGGCAATTTTAATGTTATCTTTGCTTTTCTACTTGCATTTATAAATGGCATTACTTGGGTAGTAGACCTTGCAGTCAGAAGGCGTGTCCTAGCAGATAACATTGATCAAAATCTTTTAAGCTCTTCTCTTGCAATGGAAACTCTTTCAAATAATGCAACTAGGTTAATTGGTCCTTTATGTGCTGGATCACTCTATGCTTTCGTAGGATTAGCTGGTATTTTTAGTGTCCAATTTTTTATGTATATTCTGGCGCTAGGATTTATAATAAAGTTTCAAAAGTCAAAAAAAGATAACTATATATCCACCCAAGAAAAAATTGAACCCATAATAAAACAACATTGGGCTCATGGCCTATTAAAGGAAATATTAAAAACAGGCAAAAATGCCTATAATTTGGCCAGCTTAAGATTAGTATTAATAATTACTTTAATTTTTAACATTTTTGGATTTCCTTTAGTTTCATTAATACCAGTTCTTGGAAGAGAAAAGTTAATACTATCTGAATTTAATATCGGAGTATTGGCCTCTTCAGAAGGTTTTGGCGCTCTCATTGGTGCCTTAATAATTGGAAATATATCACCTCAAAAACAACTTGTTTCTATTTTTGTAGCAGGAATTACTGGGTTTTTTGTTGGTATGATTATGTTCTCATTTTCACCAAGTCTATTACTAGGTTTTATAAGCCTAACGTTTGGTGGCATTTTCTTGTCTGGGTTTAGTACAATGCAAGGAGCACTAGTATATCAAGCATCTGCGACCTCAAAAGGAAATAATTTCGGTATTTTAGCTACCTGTATCGGTACTGCTCCTCTTGGATTAATGAATTTATCTTGGATAATCACACAAGTACCAGTAGACACTACTATCCAAATCAACGTATTCTTCGGATTGTTATGCCTATTAATAACTGTTTTTTATTATTTATATAAAAATAAACATTAGTAAGGAATAGCTTTTATTAAGAACTGGTTCATTATCTTACTAAATTGAGCTGGATCTGCTGGCATTTTACCTTCTAACAATCTAGCTTGTTCAAATAACAAGGTTCCAGCATCACTAACTAAATCGTTATTTTCTTTTTTACTCAGTAATGATTTCATATTTTTAATAAGGGAATGATCACCATTGATCTCTAAGATACGAGGCGCTCCTTTATAATTAGTATCCCTTTGTGCCATAAGCTGTTCCATTGCAATATCCATATCACCATCGTCTGCAACCAAACATACGGGACTGTCTGTTAATTTAGAAGACAGCCTTATATCTTTAACTTGTTCTCCTAAAACAACTTTCATTTGTGCTATTAGATCAACAAATTCTTTATCTTGCTTTTCTTTTTGGTCTTTATTTTCAGATTTTTTGTCTTTATTTTTCTCATCTAAATCATCTAAATTAATTTGTCCTTGAGTTATAGATGTAAACTTTTTATCTTTAAAAGACCCAATCATAGGTAACCAAAATTGATCAATCGCATCAGTCATTATTAAAACCGGAATATTTTTTGACTTAAAGCCTTCTAAATGTGGACTGGCTAAAGCTTGTGATCTAGTTTCAGCTGAAATATAATAAATATCTTTTTGATTCTCTGGCATTTTTTCTAAATAAGAAGATAATGACATTATCTCATCGTTTTCATTAGTAGAAAACCTACATAAATCTAATAGGGTTTCTTTTCTTTCCGCATCTTCATATAGACCTTCCTTTAAAACAGCCCCATATTCTTTCCAAAAATTCTTATAGCCATCAACATTTTTTTCACTTACTTTTTTAAGTTCTCTTAAAATTTTTCCAACTAGTGATTTGCTTATTTTTGATACAGCTGGGTTATTCTGAAGCATTTCTCTACTTACGTTTAAATCAATGTCTTGAGTGTCAACTAAACCTTTTATAAATCTTAAGTAACTAGGAACTAAGGCGTCACACTTATCTGTTATAAAAACTCTGTTTATATATAATTTTAAGGATGATTTTCTATCAGGGTTAAATAAATCAAAAGGCCTTGTTGATGGAATACATATCAAATTAGTATAACTTATGGTGCCTTCTGTATTATTATGCATTGTTAATAATGGTTTACCAAAACCAGCACCAATGTGAGAGAAGAATTCTTGATACTGCTCTTCAGTTATATCTTTAGAAGGTCTTGTCCATAAAGCAGAAGCTTCGTTTAATGTTTTTTCTTCAGCATCTTTTTTATCAATTTCTAATAATTTAACTGGGTATGAAATATGATCGGAGTATTTTCTTACAACAAATTGAAGCCTTGTTTCATCTAAAAATTCTTTAGCGTCTTTTTTTAACTTTAAAGTTATAGATGTCCCTGCAGTCTCTTTGTCAGTTTTCACTAGATCAAATCCAGTTTTTCCATCAGAAGACCATTTCCAAGCTTGTTCTTCACCAGCTTTTTTTGATACAACCTCAACACTATCAGCTACCATAAAAGAAGCGTAAAAACCTACACCAAATTGTCCAATCATAGACATATCAGCTTTCTTGTCTTTAGTATTACCTGCAACTTGTTCAAGAAAAGCTTTTGTTCCTGATCTAGCAATAGTTCCCAAAGATGATTTTAAATCTTCTTCATTCATACCTATGCCATTGTCTGAAATTGTTAATATTTTTTCTTTATTATTTACTTCAATTTTTATTTCAGAGGCATCAGAAGAATTATTAATTTTTTTATCTGTTAAACCTAAATATTTTCTCTTATCAAGAGCATCTGAAGCATTTGACACTAATTCACGTAAGAATATTTCTCTTTCAGAGTAGAGAGAATTTATGACTATATCTAATATTTTACCTGTATCTGCCTCAAATTTATTACTCATATTAGTCATCTAGGAATCCCCTTTTGTATTAAGATATGTATAGATAATTGGTTATTAACTATGTAATTTTCAAGAGTAAATTTTAAATTTTTGGGGAGCTATTATATTACTAAGTTCAAACTCTGTGGTATAGGTAAAATGGTTGGGTAAATCACGATTTGTCTTTAATAATTGTTAATATGAACAACAAATTTAATTAATATTCTATTACTTATTATAGTCAGAATTTTCTTGATCTAGTATCAACCTTATTTCTCTTAAGAATGCTGTACCAGCTGGGTTAGGCAACTCTTCGTTATCTAACTCTTCAGCAGTTTTTTCTGCAATATCATCATCTAAAATACTGATTTTTTTTCCTGTTTGAAGAGCATTAATATACATTTTTGCTGCTCTCTCAAAATAAAATAAACGGTTAAAAGTCTCTGCTACATTTTGTCCGAATATTAAAATACCATGGTTACCCATTATAAAAGTATGCTTTTTAGGATTTGACAATAATTTTGCACATCTTGCACCTTCTTCTTCGAAAGCTAGACCACCATATTTCTTATCAACAACTTGTCTTCCAAAAAACATTGAGGCAACCTGATTGATAGGTGGTAGATAACAATCATCTAAAGAAGCTAAAACCGTGGCAAATATTGAATGAACGTGCATTATACATTTTGCATGAGGACACATTTTATGAATGGCACCGTGCAAACCCCATGCTGTTGCATCAGGAGCATTTTCTTTTTTAAGAACAGTTTTGTCGTTAACATCTAACAAAAGGAGATCAGACGCCTTTATTCTAGAAAAATGCCACATATTTGGGTTCATTAGAAACTGAGTTCCATCAGGATTAACCGCCAAACTAAAATGATTGGCAACGGCTTCATGTAAATTACTTCTTTCTGCCCATCTAAATGCTGCGGCTAATTCTTTTCTTTCTTCATCAAAATTATTATTTAATAGATATTGTGAACTTGTTTGAATTTCATTCATTAATCAAAACCCTATAAAATTATAATATTCTCATATTGTATTTAGTTAAGTCAAACATTATAAATGATCTTATTATCTATGAGGTTTGAATTGGGTTATTTTTATCTTTTTATTGCTATTATCGGAGAAGTTGTTGGAACAACATATCTAAAAAGCACTAATAATTTTTCAGAATTAATACCTAGCATTTTTGTTGTTTTAGGTTATGGAACAGCTTTCTACTTTATGATGCTTGCAATGAAAACAATCCCTATTGCAATCACCTATTCAATATGGGCAGCCGTTGGTATCTCTGCAATCACAATCATAGGAGCATTAAAGTACAAAGAAATACCTGATTTTCTAGCAATTCTAGGAATAGGTTTAATTATAATTGGCGTGATTCTTTTAGTTTTTTACAGCAAAATGGGCACGAATTAAGAGTGTATCGCCTTAGAATAAGTTGCCAGCGCAGCTTCTTTGATTGCCTCATTTACAGTTGGGTGCCCATGACAAATTCTGGCTACATCTTCTGAGGATGCTCCAAAACCCATGGCAACTGAAAGCTCATGTATTACAGTTCCAGCTTCATGACCAATCATGTGTGCACCTAAAATTTTATCTGTAGATTTATCAGCTAGGATTTTTACCATTCCGTCTGTATGACCAATTGCCTTAGCCCTACTATTAGCAGTTAAAGGAAATACTCCCTTATTATAGCTAATACCATCATTTTTTAATTCTTCTTCAGTCTTACCTATGACAGCTACTTCAGGTGCTGTGTATATTATTCCTGGCACTAAATTATAATCAACGTGACCTGCTTCTCCATTAATTATTTCAACTGCGGCCACACCATCTTCTTCAGCTTTGTGCGCCAACATCGGTCCTTTGATTACATCTCCAATTGCGTAAATATTCTTTATAGAGCTTTCAAATTTATTATTGATTTCGATAAAGCCATGTTTGTCAGTTGCCAAACCTAACTCTTCAAGACCTAATCCACTAGTGTTTGGTTTTCTTCCTACAGCTATTAAAACCACATCAGCATCTATTTGTTTTAAACTGTTAGTATCCGTGTCTTTAATAGATAACATAACCTTACCATCAACTTTTTTAACGCTTTCTAAAGAATGGCTAAGTTTGAACTTAATACCTTGCTTTTGTAATATTTTCATAAATTTATCTGCAACTTCGGTGTCCATTCCAGGTAATATTCTGGGCAGAAATTCAATAACCTCTACCTCGGAGCCAAGTCTTCTCCAGACAGTACCCATTTCTAGGCCTATAACTCCTGCACCAATTACAATTAGTTTTTTGGGGACTTTTTTTAAATCTAAAGCGCCTGTTGAGGTTACTATGTGTGTCTCATCTATATCAATATTAGGAAGAATTGTAGGTGTGGATCCTGTTGCTATAATAATTTTTTCTGCATGTATGTTTTCTGTTTTTCCATTATTATTAATCTCTATTTCATTAGAAGAAATGATTTTAGCAGTTCCTAAATATTTTTTAACTTTATTCTTATTAAAAAGATAATCTATGCCTTTTGTAAGTTCTTCAACTATACCTGATTTCTTTTTTAATAATTTATTTAGATCCAAGGTAACTTCTTTACATTGAATGCCCCAATCCTCATTTCCATTTACCTTAACAGAGTTTTCATATTGTTCAGAAGCATGCAACATTGCCTTTGAAGGTATGCAACCCACATTTAAACACGTTCCACCTAAGCTTTCTCTCTTTTCTATACTAGCTACTGTCATTCCTTTTTGAGCAGCAACTATAGAGGCTACATATCCACCTGGACCTGAACCAATGACAACAAGGTCGTATTTATTTTGTGACATTTCTAAAACCTTTAAATTTTGAATTATGCGCCCACAACAAGTCTTCTAGGGTCTTCTATTATTTCTTTAATTCTAACTAAAAATGATACTGCTTCTCTTCCATCAACAATCCTATGATCGTAAGACAGAGCTAAATACATCATAGGTCTAATTTCAATTTTATCACCTATCGCAATTGGTCTTTTTTGAATTTTATGCATACCTAAAATTCCTGATTGAGGAGGGTTTAAAATTGGTGACGACATCAATGAACCGTAAACACCACCATTTGATATAGTAAAAGTTCCACCAGCCATATCAGAAATAGCTAAGCTTCCATCTTTTGCTTTTTTTCCAAATTCTGCAATGTTTGCTTCAGTCTCTCCAAAAGACATATCATCCGCATTTTTTAAGTACAGGGACAACTAAACCTTGAGCGGTTCCTACTGCAACACCAATATTATAATAATTTTTATAAATTATATCATTACCATCTATTTCTGCGTTTACTGCAGGAAATTGACTTAAAGCATCAATTGCCGCTTTGACAAAGAAACTCATATAACCAAGTCTTACGCCATTTTTCTTTTCAAAACTATCCTGGTAATTACTTCTCATTTCCATTAGAGCCGACATGTCTACTTCATTGTATGTAGTTAACATAGCAGCAGTATTTTGAGCTTCTTTTAATCTGCGAGCTATGGCTAGACGGAGCCTTGACATTGGCACTCGTTCTTCTAAATTCTCATTTTGAGAGCTTCTGATGATCTTGGAATCAGGAGCAATAGGTTTACTTTCATTAACGTTAGAGACAACTTTTTGTTGATGTACTTTCTCTTCTTTTTTTTCTACAGCAGGTTTTTTGACTTCTTCTGTTTTCTCACCAGCAACTATCATTGCTAATAATGCTCCCACTTCAACAGTATCGCCTTCTGATACTGCTAGATTATCTAAAATACCAGATATGGATGCTGGAACCTCCAGAGTAACTTTATCTGTTTCCAATTCAACAATTGGTTCATCTACTTCAACAAACTCTCCTTGCTTTTTAATCCACTTTGAAACAGTTGCTTCCACAACAGATTCACCTAAAATTGGAACAAGAACATCCATCTTTTTATCCTTTCGATTAGACATAATTTTGTTAGAAATAGTATTTTTTGAAACTAATTTATCATCGTTTTTCATAAGATTTAAATAAAGAAGAACATCACCTTTAGTTATCCTACCTTGTAAACCAGTCCCTTGTATTTTAGAAACATCTAATTTTTTTTCAGCAATAATTTTAGCAGCTGAAGGCATAGCTAAGTCTTTTATATCTAGTTTATCTGACATTTATAGACCTATTCTGCAGCATGCTTACTTGTCTTTTTATTTTCTATTGCCAAAGCTTCATTAACTAAATCTGCTTGTTCTTTGTTGTGTCTAGATAAAGACCCAGTTGCAGGTGAAGCAGCTTCTTCTCTACCAGCATAAGTAGGGCGTAAAAACTTACCTTTATAAGACATAAGTACATCTTCTATCTTCCGATCAACAAAAAACCATGAACCCATATTTTTAGGCTCTTCTTGACACCATACAACTTCAGCATCGGGTGTTTTTGAAAGCTCTTCTTTAAGAGTTCTATGTGGAAAAGGGTAAATTTGTTCTAGTCTTAATATTTTTACATTCTCTAGTTTTCTTTTTTCTCTTTCTTCATATAAATTATAAAAAACTTTACCTGAACAAATAACAACCTTTTTTATGTTTTTATCTTTTAAACTTAAATCTGGGTCCTTAATGACTCTTCGAAACGCTGTTTGTTCTGCCATGTCGGATAATTTAGAAACGCACATTTTATTTCTTAAAAGGCTTTTGGGTGTCATTATTATTAATGGCTTTCTAAAATCTCTTTTTAGTTGCCTTCTTAAAGCATGAAAGTAGTTAGCTGGCGTACTACAATTTAATACTTGCATATTATCTTCACCACATAACTGCAAATAACGCTCTAATCTTGCTGATGAATGTTCAGGACCTTGACCTTCGTATCCATGAGGCAAGAGCATTACTAAACCAGACATTCTTAGCCATTTAGCTTCTCCACTTGAGATAAATTGATCAACAATTACTTGAGCGCCGTTTGCAAAGTCTCCAAACTGAGCTTCCCACATGACTAATGCTGTTGGCTCTGTTAAAGAATATCCATACTCAAATCCTAAAACTGATGCTTCTGACAAAGGAGAGTCTATAACTTCAAAGTTTTCTTGGTTCTCTTTTATATTGTTTAGAGGTGTGTATCTTTCTTCTTTTACTTGATCCACAAACACAGCATGTCTTTGAGAGAAAGTACCTCGACAACTATCTTGGCCAGAAAGCCTTACGGGGTGACCTTCCAATAATAGAGAGCCAAAGGCAAGATGCTCAGCAGTTGACCAATCAATTCCTTCTCCTGTGTCAATTGCTTTTTTCCTAGCTTCAACTATTCTTGCAAGCTTTTTGTTAACTTGAATATTTTCAGGTATCGTTGTAATGGCATTACCAATTAACTTTAAATCGTCTGTTGAAACAGACGTTTCTCCTCTTCTGTCATCACCATGAGCCGCCCTTAGATTTGCCCATTGTCCTTCTAACCAATCAGCTTTATTTGGTTTATAATTCGCACCCGCCTGAAATTCTTTTTCAAGAAATTGATTGTGATTATCGACTTCATCTTTAGCTTGTTGATTGGTTAAAATACCCTCATTCACTAGCTTTTTTCCATAAATGGTACTTATACTATCATGTGAACCTATTTTTTTATACATGATAGGTTGTGTGAAGGCAGGTTCATCACCTTCATTATGTCCATAACGTCTGTAACTTATTATGTCTAAAACGACGTCACAAGCAAATTTCTGTCTAAATTCAGTAGCTATACGTGAGGCATGAATAACTGCTTCAGGGTCATCCCCATTAATATGCATAATGGGAGCCATCACCATCTTAGCAACATCAGTACAATATGGACTTGAACGAGAATAATTTGGGCTAGTAGTAAATCCAATTTGATTATTTACAACTATATGAATAGTACCTCCAGTTCTATAGCCACGTAGACCAGAAAAATCGAAAGTTTCTGCAACAACACCTTGACCTGCAAAGGCTGCATCTCCGTGAAGCACAATACCCAAAACAGATGATCTATCGTTAGTATCATTATGTTGATTTTGTTTGGCTCTAACTCTACCAATTACAACTGGAGCAACTACCTCTAGGTGTGATGGGTTTGGTTGCAAAGATAAATGAACGTTGTTTCCGTCAAACTCTCGGTCAGCTGATGCTCCCATATGATATTTAACGTCTCCAGATCCACCGGCCTCTTCAGGATTAGCTTGGTTACCTAAAAATTCTGAAATAATAGCTCTAAACGGCTTATTTAATATATTGTATAATAAATTAAGCCTACCTCTATGCGCCATTGCTATTACAACTTCTTTCATTCCCAACTGGCTACCGCGTTTAAGTATTTGTTCAATAGCAGGGACAACTGTCTCTGATCCATCTAAACCAAATCTTTTAGTTCCAGCATATTTCTTATGAAGAAATTGTTCAAAGGTTTCTGCTCCAACTAACCTTTCATAAATTGCTTTTTTTCCTCTTTTAGTAAATTCTGTCGTGTTTCTAATTGATTCTATTCTTTCTTGTATCCAAGCTTTCTGCGCAGGGTCTTGAACGTGCATAAATTCTATACCTATAGAACCACAGTATGTTTCTTTTACTATTTCCATAATCTGTCTCAGAGTGGCAGACTCCATCCCTAAAACGTTATCAATAAAAATTGGTCTATCCCAGTCATCCTCTTTAAAACCATAAGTTTTAGGATTTAATTCAGGGTGAACATCTCTTTCTTGAAGATTAAGTGGATCTAACTTAGCTAATAAATGACCATTTATCCTAAATGCTCTTATAAGCATTATTGCTCTTATTGAGTCTGTAGTAGCTGCCCTTAAATCTGTAGCCGAAAGATCTCCTTTTCCAGCAATTCCTCTTGCTACGGCTCTAACACTTGCAACAGTGTCAATTGCCCCAATAACTTGGCTGTTTTTTTTAGCCCAGCTAGGACCGTCATCTAAAATTACATCGTCACTATTATTTTTAAACCACAAATCCCATTCTTTTGGCACAGAATTAGGATTTTCTTTCCACTCTTTATGCAAATCATTTATGAAAGTTGCATTTGCGCCTGAAAGAAAACTTTGATCGATGTTTTGATCGTCCATAGCTACAAGTCCTTTATCACAAAAAAGTTAACTAAATATACTACACAAAAACTTAACAATGAAATCAAGTTATTTCCATTCTTGTATTGCTTTTAAAACGGCCTTACCCAAACCAGCTGGTGAATCAGACATAACAAAACCTGACTCATTCATAACTTTTACCTTGGAGTCCGCATCTCCACTTCCACCACTTACAATAGCCCCAGCGTGTCCCATGGTCCTTCCTGGAGGAGCAGTTTTTCCTGCAATAAATCCGGCAATTGGCTTTTTTATCTTATGATTTTTTATAAACGAAGCAGCCTCTTCTTCTGCACTTCCTCCAATTTCACCAATCATTAAAATAGCCTCTGTTTGATCATCATTTAGGAACATATCAAGACAATCAATAAAATTTGTTCCATTTATTGGATCACCACCTATTCCAATGCACGTTGATTGACCAAGCCCTGCAGCCGTAGTCTGGGCAACAGCTTCGTATGTTAATGTTCCAGACCTGGATACTATTCCTATTTTTCCTGGAGAATGAATATGCCCTGGCATAATACCAATTTTACATTGCCCAGGTGTTATTACACCAGGACAATTTGGTCCTATTAATCTAGAGTTAGACTGATTCAGAAATTGTTTTACTTTTATCATATCCTGAACAGGTACACCTTCAGTAATGCAAATAATGAGAGGTATTTTTGATGCAATAGCCTCTAGTATTGAATCTGCAGCAAATGGAGGAGGGACGTAAATAACTGTCGCATCAGGATTTACTTCATTCACACATTCATCAACAGTATTAAAGACAGGCAAATCTAAGTGCTTTGTACCTCCTTTTCCAGGTGTAACTCCTCCTACCATTTTTGTACCATAAGCAATAGCTTGTTCTGAGTGAAAAGTACCTTGACCTCCTGTAAAACCTTGGCAAATTACTTTTGTATCTTTGTTTATTAAAACAGACATTTAATTAATCTCCTTAACAGCATTCACAATTTTAACTGCTGCGTCATCTAAGTCGTCAGCTGGTATTATTTTTAATCCTGAATCAGAAAGTATTTTTTTGCCTTCATCTACATTTGTTCCAGCAAGCCTTACAACCAAAGGTTTGGACAAAGACAATGCTTTTGCAGCCTCTACAACTCCTGCTGCAATAATGTCACATCTCATTATACCACCAAAAATATTAACTAAAATTCCTTCAACAGCAGTATCAGACAAAATGATTTTAAATGCCTCTGTTACTTTTTCTTTTGTAGCGCTTCCTCCTACATCTAAAAAATTAGCTGGTGAACCACCTTTTAATTTAATTATATCCATTGTAGCCATGGCTAGACCTGCCCCATTAACTAAACAACCTATAGTTCCATCCAATTTAATATATGCAAGGTCAAATTTACTGGCTATTATCTCTGATGGGTCCTCTTCACTCTCATCCCTCAAATCTAATATATTCTTATGCCTGAATAATGCATTATTATCGAAAGACATTTTTGCATCTAAGCGCAATTAAACTATTTTCACCCGTTAATACTAAAGGGTTGATTTCTAACAGACTTGCATCTTTTTCTGTAAAAAGTTTATATAATTGTGTAAAAAAATTATTAGCTTGTTTAAAACTAGATCCAGTTAACTTCAAGCTATTAGCTATTAGTCTCGAATGAAAAGCCTGAAAACCTATGGTTGGGTCAATAGTAAATGATAATATTTTTTCAGGGGTTTCTTCTGCAACTTTCTCAATATCCATTCCACCTTCTGTTGAGGCTATCACAGAAATTTTACTGCTTACTCTATCAATAACCATTGAGAAATAAAATTCGGACTTAATATCACAACCGTCTTCTATATAAAGTCTATTAACTAATTTACCATCACTTCCTGTCTGAGGAGTTATTAACTTTTTGCCTAAAATAGATTGGGCTGCAGTTTTCACTGAGTCTAAATCTTTAACTACTTTAACTCCACCTGCCTTACCTCTTCCACCTGCGTGTATTTGGGCCTTAACTACATATACAGGTCCTGGCAATTCGTTAGCAGCTTTTGTAGCATCTTCGACTGAAAAAACTGCTTTTCCTTCAGGTGTTGGAATATTATATAACCTAAATAACTCTTTAGCTTGATGCTCATGAATATCCAAGACTAAACCCTTTCTTTAAAAGTTATTCAGCTTCAAATTTTGAAGCTACCTCATTTAATTGCTTAACCGCTGAAATTGAATGATCAAACATTTCTTTTTCATCAAGTTCAAAATCTATTTCGACTATTCTTTCAACACCATCTTTACCTATTATTACTGGAACACCAACATAAATTCCTTTTAGATTATAATATCCATCAACAAAAGCTGCACACGGCAATAGTTTTTTCTTATCCTTTAAATAAGACTCTGCCATTTCTATAGCTGCAGATGCCGGTGCATAAAATGCTGAACCTGTTTTTAGCAGACCAACTATTTCTGCTCCACCGTCACGCGTCCTTTGGACTATTTGATCAATCTTTTCTTGACTGCTCCATCCCATTTTTATTAGGTCAGGGACAGGAATACCTGCAACAGCTGAGTATCTAGATAAAGGGACCATTGTGTCACCATGTCCTCCAAGAACAAATGCAGTAACATCACTAACGGAGACATTAAATTCTTCTGCTAAGAAATGTCTAAATCTTGCTGAATCAAGAACACCAGCCATTCCAACAACCATATTTGTTGGTAATCCAGATGCTCTTTGTAACACACCAACCATTGCGTCAAGTGGGTTTGTAATACAAATTATAAAGGCTTTTGGACAGTTTTCTTTAATTCCTTTTCCAACTTGCTTCATAACCTTTGTATTAATTTCGACTAAATCATCTCTGCTCATTCCTGGCTTTCTAGCAACACCTGCGGTTACAATGACAACGTCGCTCCCTGTAAGAGAGCTGTAATCATTAGAACCATTTATATTACTATCAAAGCCTTCAACAGGTCCTGATTGAGCTAAATCAAGAGCTTTACCTTGAGGAATACCATCAGCTATATCAAATAAAGTAACATCACCGAGCTCTTTAATTGCTGCTAAATGCGCTAAAGTACCACCTATATTACCTGAACCTATCAAGGCTATTTTATTTCGCATTTATTTAATCCTCTTTAAGTTTTAAAGTCTTTTCTATTCAAAGGTTAATTTAAATTTTTATTATTCTATACATTGCTAAATCTTTTAAACTCTTTTTCTTTAGCTATCAAGACAAGAATAATTATAAGCTTTTATTTTGTAATTGAGACATTTCTGTAATTCTAGAAATAGTACGTTGAAATTCAAAACTCCACTCATTTCCTTGATAAAGGTCTTTAAATTTAACTTCTGCATTAGCTATTAAAAAACAATTTTTGTCGTATAAAGCATCAATTAACCAAATAAACCTTCTTGTTTCATTACGTAAAATATCGTTTAAAATAGGAATGTTATCTATTATTATTCCTTTGTACCTAAGTGCAATTTCGATGTAATCCGAGGCTGCCAAGGGCTTATTACACAAATCATCAAAATCTATTCTTGCTATTCCCGCAGCAACTTGTGGAATAAGAATTTTTCTGCCTGAGACTTCAATTTGTTCAGGTTTTTTTTCAAAACCAATACTTAATTTTAAGAAAATATTGTTAATTTTATCTTTGTTTCTGTCATTAATTGGGTTCAACCATAGTTTATTCCCACTCAAAGATCTTTCTCGCCAATCAGCTCCAACTGGTATTTCTACTACATCTGTTTTTAATTTTAAATTTTGTATAAATGGTAAAATTCTATCTCTATGTAATCCATTTTTATAGAGACCTTCAGGAGGTTGATTTGACGTTGTTACTAAAACAGTACCTTCTTTGAACATAACTTCAAATAATCGTGATAAAATCATGGCGTCAGCAATATCTCTAACTTCCATCTCATCAAAACATAATAGCTTAGCAGATTTAGCTAAGTCTTTGGCAACTAGGAGAACACAATCTTTATTTCTTTCAACTTTACTTTTTTCAAGTACCCTCTGATGAACTTCTTTCATAAAGTCATGAAAATGCAAGTCTTCTTTTTTCTTTAATATCAACATTATGAAAAAATAAATCCATAATCATGGATTTACCTCTTCCAACGCCTCCAAATAAATAAATACCTTTTATAATATTATTATTTTTAAAAAAAAGTTTATTAATAATATTTGAATTAGTATTTAGACTATTAATTTTACTAAAGAGCGAATTGAAGTATTTCGTTACAAATAATTGACCAGAATCAAATTTTATGGATTGAGTTAAGGCAATGGTTTCTAATGTGGCGTCAATATGTTTTTCCAAACTAGTAACCATTTAAAATTTTACAAATAAACTTTACTGTCTCTCAAGCTGGAGTTTCTTAATTTCGCCAATTGCCTTAGCAGGGTTAAGGCCCTTAGGACAGGTTTGAGTACAATTCATAATAGTATGACATCTATATAATTTAAAAGGATCTTCAAGTGCGTCTAATCGTTCGCCTGTCTTTTCGTCTCTACTATCAGCTATCCACCTATAAGCTTGTAATAGGACTGCTGGGCCTAAATATTTATCGCCATTCCACCAATAAGATGGACAAGAAGTAGTGCAAGAGAAACAAAGAACGCATTCCCAAAGACCGTCTATTTTTTCTCTTTCTTCAGGGCTTTGCCTTCTTTCTTTTCCATCGGTAGCAGGTGTGTCAGACTGAAGCCATGGTTTTATTGAAGTTAATTGTGCATATGCTTTTGATAAATCAGGCACAAGGTCTTTTATTACATCCATATGTGGTAATGGATAAATATTAATATCACCCTTAATATCATCAATAGACTTTAAGCATGCTAATGTGTTTGTACCATCAACATTCATTGAACATGAACCACATATTCCCTCTCTACATGATCTTCTAAAAGTTAGGCTAGAATCAACTTCGTCCTTGATTTTAATTAATGCGTCTAAAACCATCGGACCGCATTTGTCTAAGTCAAGGGTATAGCTATCAATTCTTGGATTATCGTCATCATCAGGTGACCATCTATATACGTTAACTTTTCTTGTATTATTAGTTTCGTAATCCAAAGGGTAATCAATCCCTTTTGTTATTTTTGAGTTTTTAGGCAATGCAAATTCAGCCAATTTATTCTCCTTAGATTTAATATACTCTTGTAGCTGGTGGTATGGACTGAACTTCATTAGTAAGAGTGTTTTGGTGAACGTCTCTATAATCTAATTTAGTTTTCATCTTATCATTTAACCACATAATAGTGTGCTTCATCCAATTTTTATCGTCTCTTTCAGGAAAGTCCTCGTGAGAGTGAGCGCCTCTAGATTCTTTTCTTTGATCAGCAGATTTTATTGTTACAATTGCTTGTTGCATTAGGTTTTCTAATTCTAATGCCTCAACTAAATCAGTGTTAAATATTAATGATCTATCTTTAATAGAAATTGAATCCATGCCTTTAGTTACTGTGTCTATCTTTTTGACGCCTTCAGTCATTGACTCATTAGATCTAAAAACAGCTGCATGTTTTTGCATAATATTTTGCATAGAATTCCTAACTTCGCCTACAGCGGTATCACCAGAAGCGTGCCTCATTCTATCTAATCTTGCTATAATTTTATCAGTAACGTTTGATGGTAATGGAGAATGCGAACTACCTTTTTCAACTGTTTTTAAAGCTCTTTGAGCAGCCGCTCTTCCAAAAACAACAATATCTAATAATGAGTTGGTACCTAATCTATTTGCTCCATGAACAGACACACAGGCAGCTTCTCCTATAGCCATTAAACCAGAAACAACAGAATTTTGATCTTTACCTTTTCGTGTAACAACCTCTCCATGATAATTTGTTGGAATACCACCCATGTTGTAATGTACTGTAGGCAGAACAGGAATTGGCTCTTTAGTTACATCAACACCGCAGAATATTTTAGCTGTTTCACTTATTCCCGGTAATCTCATATGTAATGTTGCGGGATCAATATGCTCAAGATGCATAAATATATGATCTTTGTTTGGTCCTACACCTCTACCTTCGTTAATTTCTATTGTCATTGACCGTGAAACCACATCCCTACTTGCTAAATCTTTTGCAGTAGGAGCATATCTTTCCATAAATCTCTCACCTTCAGAATTAGTTAGATAACCACCTTCACCTCTTGAACCTTCTGTTATTAAAACACCTGCTCCATAAACACCTGTAGGATGAAATTGAACAAATTCCATATCTTGAAGGGGTAAACCAGCTCTTAATACCATTGCATTTCCATCACCAGTACATGTGTGAGCAGATGTACAAGAAAAATAAACTCTACCATACCCACCTGTTGCAAGAACAGTTTGATGCCCCCTAAATCTATGTAATTTTCCATCTTCCATACAGAGAGCTAACACACCTTTACAAGAACCATTTTCATCCATAAGTAAATCTAAAGCTATGTATTCAACAAAAAACTCCGCTTGATGTTTAAGGCATTGCTGATAAAGAGTATGAAGTATTGCGTGCCCCGTTCTGTCAGCTGCAGCACATGCTCTACGAGCCATGCTTTTACCGTAATCTAACGTATGACCTCCAAAGGGTCTTTGATAAACTTTACCATCTTCTGTCCTAGAGAAAGGAACTCCAAAATTTTCTAACTCCGTAATTGAAGGTATTGCATTTTTACACATATATTCAATTGCATCTTGATCGCCTAACCAATCGGAACCTTTAACGGTGTCATACATATGATACTGCCAGCTATCATTCTCACCCATATTATTTAATGCAGCACCAATTCCACCTTGAGCTGCCACTGTATGACTTCGAGTTGGAAAAACTTTAGTAATACAAGCAGTTTTCAAACCACCAGAAACCATTCCCAGAGTTGCTCTTAATCCAGCTCCTCCAGCTCCAACAACAACAACATCATGTTCATGGTCTATAATTTCATAATCAGACATATATTTCTCTTTCTTTTCCTACAAAAATATCTTTAAAACACATAGAATCGATAAAACACCTAATAATATTGATAATAATTTTATCAGCATAATTGATAAAACTTTTAATCCTTCAGAATGGACATAGTCTTCTATTACGACTTGCAAACCAAGAGAAGCATGAAAAAATAATGTTCCAATTAAAAGAATTAATCCTGTTGCGTTGAAAGGATTTTGTATCCATAAAACACCTTCATCGTAACTGCCTAAAATTGTTATTAGTAATGAAGGAATAAACCAAAGTAAAAGAGGTATCATACCTATTGCGGTTATCCTTTGAATTTTCCAGTGACCTACTCCATGTTTAGCTGAACCTAAACCTTGAACTTTACCTAAATCACTTCTCATTACATTATTATTCATGACTATTACTTTTTAAAAATAAACAAAATATAGAGTTAAAGTTGTCAAAATAATAGCGTTCAAAACTACTATTGATCCAGATATATAAACACTCTTTAACTCAAAACCAAGCCCGACATCCCAAAATAAATGACGTATACCATTTGAGAAGTGATAAAATAGTGCAAAAACAAATCCAAAAATAATTATCTGAACAAACCAGTTATCTACAATTGACATAAAATAAGAGTAACTCTCAATACCCATACTTAAGGACACTATCCAAGCAACTATTATGAAACTTCCTATCGACAGAGATATTCCTGTTAGTCTATGAAAAATAGATAATATAGATGTTATTTGAGGTTTATAAATCTGTAGGTGAGGGGATAAAGGTCTTGGTCTATTCATTTTTAATCTTTTTAAAATTGTTTAAGTTAGCATTAATTAATTAATCAATTAATCAATAAATAACAAATTTAACAGAAAGTGCAAATTTTAAAACTGGAACTAATTAAAGTTTATTAAATATTATAATTAATATTGAAATAGCTAATAAAATTATTCCTATAAATTCAGTACTTTTTATTTTTTCTTTAAATATTAGTATTGATATAAGGATTGAAAAAATTAATTCAACCTGCCCAACAGCTCTTACTTCAGCAGCTGTGGCAAGGCCAAAGGCTAAAAACCATCCAAAGGTAGCTCCAGTTCCACATATTCCTGCAGGTAAACTTGGTCTCCAGTATTTAAAAACAGCAAAAAATTGATCTTTTTTAAAATAAAATAGGTATAAACCTACAAATATTGTCTGAAAAATAATAGCTATTACAGATATAAAAATTGACTTGTCTAAGATAGGAGCGTCAACAGATATGATTGCCATTCTAAAAGTAACTACTGATGCGGCCAAAAGTAACCCGGATAAAAGCCCAACAATAGTTGACATCGACATCATTGAAGAAAATAAAATTTTTAAAGTTCCTAATATAGTCTCCTCTTTTTTTGCAAAAGACAAAAATAAGACAGATATAACACCAAGACAAATCCCAAAAATAAGTGGATATGAAAAAGCAACTTCTAAAATTATTACTTCTAGCAAGGCTATCAATACTACCTCAGTTTTAGAAAATCCAATACCTGTAGCAAAACTCTTATGAGAAAAAACTTTCATAAGGACATAGGTAAAAAGAACTTGAAATATTGACCCTAACAAGCAAAGAGTTAGAGAATAATTTGATAGGTTTGGAATTGAATTTCCAGGAATATTAATCCAAACAATCCAAATAAACATTGTAAATGGTAAAGCATAACAAAACCTGATGTAAGCCGCACCATAGTCACCTAATTGAAGTATCATATTTTTTTGAAACGCAGATCTTGCTGTTTGGCAAGCCGCAGCAAAAACAGCCGCTATAATCCAAACTATATCCACTAATTCAATAAAACTAAACTTTGAATTTTGAAAATCAAAGTTTAGTTCCTTTTAAGTTTTTACTGGCTAAAAGTTCGGCTATTTGCACTGTGTTCAATGCAGCGCCTTTCCTTAGATTGTCTCCTACACACCAAAAAGCAATACCATTTTTAACTGATGGGTCTTTTCTTATTCTGCTAACGAACACATCATCTTCACCTGCGGCTTCATCAGGAGTGACATATCCTTCATCTGCTCTATGATCTATGACAGTTATACCTTCAGCTTCTCTCAGTAACTCTCTTACTTCTTTTTCATTAATGTCATTTTCACACTCAACAAATACAGCTTCACTGTGACCAATGAAAACAGGAACCCTTACACAATGAGCAACTACATTGATATTAGGATCTAAAATTTTCTTCGTTTCCACTTTCATTTTCCATTCTTCTTTTGTGAACCCATCATCCATGAAAACATCAATATGAGGAATAACATTGAATGCTATTTTCTTAGTAAACTGCTCAGGTTTAGCTTGGTCGTGAACAAACACACCTTTAGTTTGATTAAAGAGTTCATCCATTGCAGGTTTTCCAGCACCCGAAACAGCTTGGTAAGTTGAAACAACTACCCTTGATATTTTAAATTGGTCGTGAATGGGTTTTAAAGCAACAACCAACTGAATTGTTGAACAATTAGGATTAGCAATAATATTTTTTTTTACAAACCCGTCTATATCTTTTGGGTTAACCTCAGGAACAATTAAGGGAACCTCGTCATCCATTCTAAAATAGGAGGAGTTATCGATGACTATACAACCTTTTTTTCCGGCAATTGGTCCGAATTTTTTTGCAATTTCTGAGCCAGCAGAAAAAAGCGCAATGTCTACATCTTCAAAGTTAAAATCATCGACTGGTTTAATTTTTAAAACTTTATTGTCTCCAAAGGACACTTCTTTACCCATAGAAGATTTTGAAGCTAAGGCATAAATATTATTAATAGGAAAGTTTCTTTCAGATAAAGTTTGAAGCATCTCTCTTCCAACTGCACCTGTAGCACCAACTACTGCAATGTTATAAGTCATCTAATTTGTTAATTCCTCTAATTTATGCAAAATAATATCCATCATACCTTTTGTTCCAACTTTTTCTCTTCCCTGAGCCATTATGTCTGGGGTTCGAGGACCAGCCTCAAGAGCAAGTGAAACTGCTTTATCTATCAAATCTGCTTCGTCTTTCATTTCAAATGAGTAACGCAGCATCATAGAGAGACTTAATAATTCTGCTAAAGGATTGGCTAACCCTTTTCCTGCTATGTCAGGAGCTGAACCGTGAACAGGTTCATACATTGCAAATCTTTTTCCTGTGTTTTTATCAACCGAGCCTAAACTAGCTGATGGAAGCATTCCTAAAGATCCAGTCAACATCGCAGCACAATCTGATAAAATGTCTCCAAATAGATTATCCGTAACTATAACGTCAAACTGTTTAGGATCTCTTACAAGCTGCATAGCACAATTATCAGCATACATGTGATGCATATCTATCCCATTGCCTTCATTTATGTGAAGGTTTGTCATTACTTCTCTCCACAAAACCCCAGACATCATTACATTAGCTTTTTCAACTGAAGTAACTTTTCCACTTCTTGCTTTTGCAAGATCAAAAGCTACTCTTCCAATTCTTTCTATTTCTGGAGTTGTGTATAAATTAGTATCATACCCTTTTTTAACTTTAGTGCTAACTTCTTCAATACCACGTGGTTCCGCAAAATAGATGCCACCTGTTAGTTCTCTTAATATCAATATATCTAACCCCGATATTATGTCAGGCTTAAGAGAAGAAGCATCCACTAAAGCAGGAAAAACCATTGCTGGTCTAAGATTAGCGAACAAGTCCATTTCTTTTCTTAATCTTAACAAACCATTTTCAGGTCTTTTATCAAAATCAACACCGTCATATTTAGGCCCACCTACGGCTCCAAATAATACTGCATCAGCTTCAATAGTATCCGCTAATGTCTCATCAGTAAGGGGGGTTCCATATTTATCGTAAGAGGCTCCCCCAACTAAACCTTCTTTTACATTAAAAGTAATACTTTTATTTTTGGCTAACCATTCAACTACCCTAAGTGTTTCATTAACAACTTCAGGACCAACTCCATCTCCAGGCAAAACCATTAATGTTCTATTTGATGACATTTCATTCCTAACTCTAAAATTAAGTTACAGCCAAGGACGCTCTGAAGACATTTTAGATTCAAAAGACTGTATCTCTTCAGATTTTTCCATAGTTATACCTATGTCGTCCAAACCTTCTAAAAGACATTTTTTTCTAAATGGATCAATTTCAAATTTTATAACAGATCCATTTGGTCTCCTTATTTCTTGAGAAGGAAGATCTATTTCAAGCTCTGGATTTTCTTTGTCTTTTGCGTCAGCCATTAAAGCTTCTCTCTGATCAGCTGTTACTTTAATTGGTAAAAGACCATTTTTAAAAGAATTATTATAAAAAATATCAGCAAAAGAAGTTGAGATTATACATTTAATACCAAAGTCTGACAAAGCCCAGGGAGCATGCTCTCTACTTGAACCACAACCAAAATTATCTCCAGCTACAATAATATTACTAGAGCGATAAGGGCCTTCATTTAGAACAAAGTCTTCTTTTTCAGATCCATCATCATTAAATCTCATTTCATCAAAAAGATGTTTTCCTAAACCAGTCCTTTTAATAGTTTTTAAAAACTGTTTAGGTATAATTTTATCAGTATCAATATTTATAAAGTTAAACGGAGCAGCAACTCCCTTAAGATTGACGAATTTTTCCATATTCTATCCTTGTTGCAAAAACTAGATTATTGAACCAGCGTCTGTTAGCTTTCCAGTGATAGCTGAAGCTGCAGCAATTTCAGGGCTTACTAAATGTGTTCTGCCCCCTTTACCTTGCCTGCCTTCAAAATTTCTATTTGACGTACTTGCACATCTTTCGCCAGGTTGAAGTTTGTCCTCATTCATAGCTAAACACATAGAGCAGCCAGGTTCTCTCCACTCAAAACCTGCTTCAGTAAACATTACATTTAAACCTTCTTCTTCAGCCTGAGTTTTAACAAGGCCTGAACCAGGAACAATCATAGCTCTAATGCCTTCTTTTACCTTTTTACCTTTGATGACTTCTGCAGCCGATCTTAAATCTTCTATTCTAGAGTTAGTGCAAGAGCCAATAAACACAGTATTAATTTCAACGTCAGAAATTTTTTGGCCACCCTTTAAACCCATATACTCTAAAGACCGTTCAATCTTCTGACGAATATCATCATCATTTATTTTTGATGGATCGGGAATATAGCCATCTATTGAGACTACATCTTCTGGACTAGTGCCCCAAGTCACTGTTGGCTTAATTTTACTTGCGTCAATCGTTACTTTCTTATCATAAAAAGCATTGTCGTCAGATGGCAGTGACTTCCACCATTCCATAGCTAAATCCCAATCATTTCCTTTTGGTGACATCGGCTTGTCAGCTAAATAATCAAAAGTTACCTGATCTGGTGCAATCATGCCTGCTCTAGCTCCAGCTTCTATGGACATATTACAAACTGTCATTCGACCTTCCATAGATAATTTTTTTATAGCTTCACCTGAGTATTCTATGACATGACCAGTTCCACCAGCTGTTCCAATTTTACCTATAATAGCGAGTACTAAGTCTTTTGCTGAGACACCTGTTTGAAGTTCACCTTCAATGTTTATGAGCATATTTTGAGCTGGCTTTTGTATTAAAGTTTGTGTTGCCAATACATGTTCAACTTCAGACGTACCGATTCCAAAAGCAAGAGCTCCAAAGGCACCATGTGTAGCTGTATGACTGTCTCCACAAACTATTGTCATTCCAGGTTGTGTGAAGCCCTGTTCAGGACCTATAACATGGACAATTCCTTGCCTTTCATCCATCATATTAAAATATGGTATTCCAAAATCTTTTACATTTTGATCTAAGGCTTCAACTTGAATTCTTGATTCTTCTTCGTCAATACCTAAAGCCCTATCAGTAGTTGGAACATTGTGATCAGCAACTGCTAATGTTCTATTCGGAGAATTTACTGTCCTACCTGATATTCTCAAACCCTCAAAAGCTTGAGGGCTTGTCACCTCATGAACCAAATGTCTATCTATATATATTAAAGATGCACCATCTTCTTGAGTATTTATAAGATGATAATCCCAAATTTTATCAAAGAGTGTCCTGGGTTTCATTTCAAGTCTCCTTATAACTAGGAAAGCAAAGTATAAAAGTTAATAAAGTTAATTAAAGTTAATCAACATTAACTTTTTGAAACAGTTTCTTCATTAACTTTTTTGTCTGTTACTTTAGATTTAACTTCTTTTTTTGATACTTGAATTTTCTCAACAATACGAGCTGATTTACCTCTTCTATCTCTAAGGTAATATAATTTAGCTCTTCTAACTTTTCCTCTTTTAAGTACTGTTATTCCAGCGATTTTAGGAGAAAAAATTGGAAATATTCTTTCCACACCTTCACCATAAGAAATTTTTCTTACGGTAAAATTTTCATTCAGGCCGCCACCACTTCGAGCAATACAAAGGCCTTCGAATGCCTGTACTCTTTCTTTGTCGCCTTCGACTATTTTAACATCAACTTTTAGAGTGTCTCCTGCACCAAATTCTGGTAAAATTCTCTCTGCAGAGATCTTTTCCATTTGATCTTTTTCAATCTTATCAATAACATTCATTTTATTACCCTTTCGTGGTTTATACACATAACAAATTAATAATTTATTTGCTACTTAAGATTTTATATATTTTGACCATAAATCTGGTCTTTTTAATTTTGTTATCTTTTCTGACATTTTAATTTTCCATATTTCTATTTTTTTATGGTCCCCAGATAGTAAAACCTCTGGAACTTCTATCCCATTCCATACTCTTGGCTGAGTGTATAATGGATATTCTAACAGATCACCTTCAAAACTCTCTTCTACTAAACCTTGTGAGTTTCCAATAACATTTGGAAGAAGTCTAATCGTGGCGTCCATAATTAGCTGTGCGCCAATTTCACCACCTGATAAAACATAATCACCAACACTTACTTCTTGTATATCATTATGAGTTAAAAATCTTTCATCAACTCCTTCATATCTCCCGCAAATAAAAACAACACCTTTTTCTTTAGACAAATCCTTTGCAAAACTTTGATCAAATTTACGACCTCTTGGTGACAAATAAATTCTAGGCCCATTATGATCAACAACTGATTTTAATGCCCTGTCTAGAACCTCTGGTTTAAGAACCATTCCATGACCTCCACCAAATGGCACATCGTCAACTTTGCCATTTTTGTCATTTGAAAAGTCCCTAATATTAATTGTATTTAAAGACCAAAGATTATTTACTAAAGCTTTGCCTGCAATGGAAAAAGCCAAAGTCCCAGGGAACATCTCTGGAAACAATGATAAGACTGTAGCATTCCACACACTAAACTCCTTGTTTTAACCATTTAAAAAACTTAAATCTAAATTTAAAATTACCTCTTTTTCTTTATACTTAATTTCGTTTAAAAACCGTTTACTTGCAGGTAAATAAAACATTTTATTATCTTTATTTACTTCAAGTAATAAACCTCCACCAAAATCATTCAAAGATACAATTAAACCAAAACTTTCTCTTTTGGTATTATAGACTTTGAAGCTAACTAAATCTCTATGATAAAACTCGTCATCAGATAATTTAGGAAGGCTTTCTCGCTTAATAAATAATTTCGAATTTCTAAAATTTTCTGCATCGTTTCTTGTTTTAACATTTTCAATTTTACAAATAAGATTTTGCTTCACCTTTCTAACAAGTTTTAGCTTAATTGGATTAATATCGTTATCTATAAATATTTCTTCATAAGTGAATATATTTTCTGGTTTCTCGGCGTAGCTTTTAACTTTAACTTCTCCTTTTATACCATGAACACCAACAAAACATCCAATTTCGATTAAGTTACTATTTGACAAAGTATACCTATTATTTTTATCCTCTTCTGCTGCTGGAGCCTCTTCCGCTGGAGCCTCTTGCCGCTGGAGCCTCTTCTGCTGCTGGAGCCTCTTCCGCTGGAGCCTCTGCTGCTGGAGCCTCTTCCGCTGGAGCTTCTGCTGCTGGAGCCTCTTCCGCTGGAGCTTCTGCTGCTGGAGCCTCTTCCGCTGGAGCCTCTGCTGCTGGAGCTTCTGCTGCTGGAGCCTCTTCCGCTGGAGCTCTTCTGCTGCTGGAGCTTCTGCTGCTGGAGCCTCTTCCGCTGGAGCTTCTGCTGCTGGAGCTTCTGCCGCTGGAGCCTCTTCCGCTGGAGCTTCTGCTGCTGGAGCTTCTGCTGCTGGAGCCTCTTCCGCTGGAGCTTCTGCTGCTGATGCTAATTTTTCAGCTGCTTCTGCTTCTCTTTCTAGCCTTTTCTTGCCAGGAGCACTTTTAATAGGCTGATCTCTTATAACAGGAGCCTTTACTAGGCCGTCTGAAGACAGCATTTTAGCCACTCTTAATGTCGGTTGTGCTCCTTTAGAAATCCAATATTTAACTCTTTCAACATCTAACACAAATCTTTCAGCATGATCTTTAGGAACCATTGGGTTATATGAACCTAACCTTTCAACGAATTTACCATCCCTTGGAGACAGTGCTTCTGCTACTACTATTTTGTAAAAAGGTCTCTTTTTAGTTCCACCTCTTGATAATCTTATTTTCAGTGCCATTTCTTTTCCTTATTTTAAGTTAATTAAATTTATCTTCTCTTTTTTGAAGGTTTTCCACCTAAACCAGGCAGACCCATTCCGCCAAATTTATTAGCCATATTTCCTAAATTTGGCATGTTACCACCCATCATTTTTTGCAATTGTGCCATCTTTTCGGGGTCCATTGTTGGCATCTGCCCGTCGTTAGCAGGCACATCTTGATTAGATCCACCTAAAGATGACATCATATTCTTTAAACCACCAAGACCACCCATTTTGCCCATTTTTTTCATCATACGAGCCATGTCTTGTTGTTGCTTTACTAGTCGATTTACATCTGAAACAACAGTTCCTGATCCTGAAGCAATTCTTTTTCTTCGGGATGCGTTTAACAACGCCACATTTATTCTTTCTTTCTTTGTCATTGAATAAATAATGGCTTCTTGTTTAGAAATAGCTTTGTCGTTAAAATTATTAGCCGCCATTTGTTTTTGAAGTTTACCAATACCAGGTAACATTGACATTACTCCGCCTAAACCACCCATTTTTTTTAACTGCCCGATTTGTTTTAACATGTCGTTCATATCAAAACTGCCTTGAGACATTCTTTTCATCATATGAGCAGCATCTTCTTCAGCGATTGTTTCAGCTGCTTTTTC
Organism: uncultured Planktomarina sp.; assembly: GCA_905181795.1. Lineage (GTDB taxonomy): Bacteria > Pseudomonadota > Alphaproteobacteria > Puniceispirillales > Marisalimonadaceae > Marisalimonas. Next base: position 44,026 of record CAJIZD010000008.1, read on the forward strand.
AACTAAAGAAACAACATCTCCCATATCCAATATTCTGCCAGCAGCTCTGTCAGGATGAAAAGGTTCTAAACCTTCTAATTTTTCAGAAACACCCACAAATTTTATTGGGCAACCAGTAACTGATCTCATTGATAAAGCTGCACCACCTCTGGCATCACCGTCAGTACGAGTTAAGACAACTCCAGAAATTTTGATTAATTCTGAAAAAGCCCTAGCTGTTTGGACAGCATCTTGACCAGTCATTGCATCGGCTATTAATAATGTCTCAGAAGGATTAGACAGTTTAAAAACTTCTTGAGCTTCAGACATCATAGCCGTATCTATAGTAGTTCTTCCTGCTGTATCAAGTATCAAAACGTCTATTGCTTGAACTTTAGAAGCTGCCATTGCTCTTTTAGTTATTTTTTCTGGACTTTCTCCATCAATTTCAGGCAACACAGAAACTTCAGCTTGTTCACCTAAAATTCTAAGTTGTTCTCTAGCAGCAGGTCTATAAATATCAAGTGACGCAAGCATTACCTTTTTTCTTTTCTTAGACTTTAAATGTAAAGCTAACTTACCTGCAGTCGTGGTTTTACCTGAGCCCTGAAGACCAACTAGCAATATAACAGCTGGTGGTGCATGATCAATTAAGAGTTCAGATTGATCAGAACCAAGAACTTCAATTAAGACATCATTAACAATTTTTATAACTTGCTGACCAGGGGTTACAGATCTTAAAACTTCTTCACCTACTGCCCTAACTCTTACTTTATCGATAAATTCTTTTACCACTGACAATGCCACATCAGCTTCTAGCAATGCTGATCGCACCTCTTTAAGTGCTTTATCAACATCACCTTCAGAGAGTGAACCTCTTTTGGTAAGGCCTTTAAAAACATTACCCAGTTTGTCTGTTAAATTCTCAAACATGTAAATTCCGTCTTAATCTCTAAGCAAAAATACGCCCGTGCTTGAAACTCAAGGACGCGCGTTAAAATAATTCTAAAACATATTATTGTTGTTAGTTATATAAATCTTGTATCTAAGTCAAGTTTAATTAAAATCCTATAATTCATCTAAGCCTGCAATAGCACGAGAAAAAGAAGATGCATTAAAAGATTGTAAATCATCCAAACCTTCTCCAACGCCGACTGAATGTATGGGAATTTTAAATTTTTCTGCAAGAGAAACAACTACTCCACCTTTTGCGCTACCGTCTAGCTTAGTAACAATGATACCAGTTAAACCAATAGCTTCATTAAAATTCTCAAGTTGTGAATGAGCATTTTGTCCAACTGTACCGTCAAGTACTACAACTTTTTGGTGCGGTGCATTTTCGTCTAATTTTGCTAATACTCTACAAGTTTTTGTTAGCTCTTCCATTAAATCTTTTTTATTTTGCAGTCTTCCAGCAGTATCTACTATTACAATGTCTACACTCTCCTTTTGTGCCTTTTGAAAAGCTTGAAATGCAACAGCCGCTGAGTCTCCACCATCTACTCCTGAAACAACTTGTGCTCCAACTCTTTGACCCCAAGTTTTTAATTGCTCCACAGCTGCAGCTCTAAATGTATCAGACGCGGCCAGTATAACAGATTTATTTTGCAACCTAAACTGCTCTGCAATCTTACCAGCAGTAGTTGTTTTTCCTGACCCATTTACACCTGCTAAAAACAAAACATGTGGCTTAGCTGTAATATTTTCAAAAAGACTCAATTCACAAGGTAATAAAATTTCTTCAATTTCAGATGCAACAGTTTCAGTAATATCCTGTGGTGTGATTTCCTTTTTATCATTTAATTCAAATTTTTGGTCTTTAATTTTTTTTGTTATACGAGCTGATGCTTCAATACCTAAATCTGCTAATATCAGTTGATCTTCAATATCATCAAGCGTTAGCTGGTCAACAGTCTTTTTTCCTGTAACCGAAGCTAAAGCACCTCCAACTTTGGATGCAGATTTACTTAATCCAGTTTTTAGTTTGTTAAACCAGTTTAGTGCCATATTTTATAATCTCGTAATAACATTATAAATTTTCATTGACGCAACCTACAAGACCTTCTGAGTCAAAATCTAAAATTTTAGTAGATACAATACTACTACATTCAACTATTTGATTTACCTTTATTTTAGAATAGTTAGGTGCATAACCTGCAGAATTTTTTTCTATGAGAACATCTTGTATGGTTCCAACTTGAGTTTTAAAAAATTTTTGACGTTGTGTTTCAGCAACTATCCTTAAATCTTTAGCTCTTTTTTTTATGTCAGCACCAGATACCTTTGGCATTTTTGAAGCCGGCGTACCTTCTCTATCTGAATATGGGAAAACATGAACATACGTAATGTCAGCAGCCTTAATTAAATCAATACTTTTTTTAAGCGATTTGTCATCTTCAGTTGGGAATCCAGAAATAAAATCACCACCAAAAACAATGTCTGATCTTCTTCTTTTTACTTCTTTAACAAAATTAATTACATCCCTATTCAAATGACGTCTTTTCATTCTTTTCAAAATAAGATCGTCTCCATGTTGAATAGACAAATGAATATGTGGCATTAATCTCTCTTCATTTTCTATAGCTTCCATTAACTCAAAATCAACTTCAGCAGGATCAATTGAAGATAATCTTAATCGAGGTAAATGAGGTATGTTTTTTAAAATCTTTTTAACTAACAATCCTAAACTTGGTTTTCCAAAAATATCACCACCCCATGAGGTTAAATCTACACCTGTTAATACAACTTCTTTAACTCCATTTTTTAACAATGAATTTATTGAGTTTATAATATTTTGAGTGGAAACAGATCTGCTTGGACCTCTCCCAAAAGGAATTATGCAAAAAGTACATCTATGATCGCAACCGTTTTGAACTTGGACAAAACCTCGAGTATGATTATTAAAAGAATCAACAAGATGTTCAGAAGTTTCTTTAACGTTCATTATGTCTTCTACAAAAATACTATTAAGAGATTTAGTTTCATTGTTTATATCAAAATTTTCCCAAAAACTTTTGTCTAATTTTTCTCTGTTGCCAGCTACAAAATTTACTTCTGGCATATCATTCCATTTTTTTGGATTTATTTGAGCAGCACATCCTGTAACTAATATTTTAGCATCAGGTCGATCTTTTTTTGTTGACCGTATTGCTTGCCGAGCTTGTCTTTCGGCTTCGCTGGTTACTGCACATGTATTAAAGATAATAAGATCACTATGCCCATACTTGCTGGCATGGTCACTTATAACCTGACTTTCCCAAATATTAAGCCTACAACCAAAAGTCTTAATGTCTGGTATTGAGTTTTTATTTTTGATATTTGCAGTCACTTAATATTCCAATATACCCTCAAACACTCTTTCTGTCATTCCAGTGAGTGTAACAGTTTTATCTTCTAACCACTTAATATATAAATTACCACCGTCTAGTATAATTTTATTATTTTTAGAACTTAAACCAAGAACTGAAGCTGCGACTGATGTAGCACATGCCCCCGAACCACATGCTTGTGTAATTCCTACACCTCTTTCCCACACCCTCATCCTTATAACACCATTCTCCAAAACACATGCAAATTCTATATTTGCAAACTCAGGAAAAACAGAGTTTTTTTCCAAAAGAGGTCCAATTAAATCTAAATTTAATTCCTCAAGCTTTGATAAGCTAGAAAGAAATATTACTGCATGAGGGTTTCCCATTGATAAACAAAAAGCTTCAAAATCATTTAACAACACTTTTTGGGTGTTCTGTTTATTTGCAAGAGGGATTTCATTCCACTTAAATCTCGGTCTACCCATATTAACAGTAACATCAAGTTTATCTTTATTACACTCTAATTTTCCTGAAATTGTTTCAATATACAAATTATCTATATTTTCTTTTTCCATTAAATAATCAGCAACACATCTCACACCGTTTCCACACGCTCCCGTTTCAGAGCCATCTGAATTATACATTTTTACCTTGAAGTTTTCTTTTATGCTGGTGTTTTCAATAATCATTAACTGATCACAACCTACTCCAATTCTTCTATTGCTCATCCTTTGAACAAAATCTGGTTGGTGTATAATTGCATTTTTAATATTATCAAAAATAATAAAGTCGTTTCCTAACCCATGCATTTTAATAAATGGTATTTTCAAAAAATATATCCTTAAAAATTTATAATAAAGTCAAATATTTATATCTATAATAATAGGAACATGATCAGACGGTCTTTCCCAATTTCTAGTATCTTTATAAATAACACCAGATTGAACTTTAGAGAATAAATTTTTAGAAACCCATACATGATCTAAACGCCTACCCCTGTTTGATGTTTCCCAATTTCTATTTCTATAAGACCACCAAGAGTAAAGTTTTTTATCGTGAGGACTAATTCTCTCATGACGTCTACCCATTCTCCACTATTAATTATCTCTAACAATGTATCTGTTTCTATTTTAGTGTGTGACACAACATTCAGTAACTGTTTATGAGACCACACATCATGCTCTAGAGGGGCATATTAAGATCACCAACTAAAATTTTCTTAGTTTTTTTATCTTTTGAAAGATTTTCTTCATTTCATTCAAAAAAGAAATTTTATGCTCAAATTTTGGATTTATGTTATATCAGGTTCATCACCTCCAGCTGGAACATAAAAATTATGAAGCTCAACGTCATTTTTAAATTTGACAAAAATATTCTAGGTGTCTGCTTTATTACAATAATCCACATAACCAGTATCTTTAAATTCTTAGATAGAATCGCAACACCATTATAGACTTTTCTCCTCTATAATACTGATATTTCATTCCAATCTTACTAAACTCTTCTGATGGAAGAATTCGTCCTGAGTTTTGGTTTCCTGAAGACACAACAAATCTATTTTCTTATCTCTACCAATTTTAAAACTTGAGGCAATCGAAGCCTTACAGAGTTAATATTCCACGTAGCTATTCTCATAAATCCCTTTTTTATTATTGTATTTTAAATAAATTCCAAGCGTTTCACCTTTAATCTCTAGGTACTAAAATAAAGAATAATAGAAAAACTGCAACTACAATACTTAAAATATCATTAGTTTAAAATACTATGATCTTAATTAAAAAAGTTTAGAAAAATTTTTATTACAAGGAAGAAATAGTCTCTGCTAATTTTAATGAATTATCGTAATCTTTAGCAATTTTTATACTTTTTTCTGACATTTCATTGTAAAATTTGGAATTGATTCAATGTTTTTATTAAGCACCCATTTAAATCATCTTTATTTTCAAAGATGAGTTTATTGACTCTTGATTTTTTATAGTTTCTCAAGTAAAGTTGGTCATTCAGCTGGATTAAGATTAAATGGTGCACTTTCAATAGCAGAAAATCCACATGGAAAAGGAAAAGTATCGAGAAAAGCTTCTTAAACAATTACCTAAAATATGAATCTTTTCTGCAATTAAAATAATTGCCTGTTTATTATCAATAAATTTTTTTAATTTTTTCTTAGCTTTTGATTTTTTCTAGTGCCAATAATAATTTTTCTATTTTTATTAATTTTTAAAAGATTGAAGACTAATTCTAAAAAGGTTTCAGATATTAATTCATATCTAGCAAAGGTACCCATGACAAAATCAGATTCTAATATGAGTTTTTCTTGTTTAAAGCTTTTAACTAATTTATAATTTACGTTTGGATTTATTAATTCAAAATTAAGGCTTCTAGGTACTTCTACAAATTTATTTGTTTTTAATAAGTTTTTATTAATAAGTTCAGGCACAAGCAATACTTTATCAAACCAAGGTACATGGGTGAAACCAGGACTCCAGTACAATACCTTTGAAGTTATTTTAGAATAATATAGTGCTACTCCTATATTGACTGGCATCTCAGTAATTATTTTGGTTGGCCTAAAGTTTTGACAAATTTTTCTTAAATTTATTAATTGTAAGAAAGATGTCGAGACATCGTCTTTTTTTAAAATAGTCAACCGAGAATTGTTCTTTTGTAACTTTATAAATTGTTGGTCAACATTACCTAAAGTAGCTAAAATTATTGTTTTACCTAAATCTAATAAGCCGGTTATTATTGAATATATGGCAGGTCCTGGTGCATACATACCAGTTGTTACAGCATGCCTGCAAATTATAACATAACGATCTTCAAACACATCATAAAATAATGGTTTAAATTTTAATTGGTTTAGTGTTTTTTTCAGCATTTTTGAAAAAGGGACCAGCAAATGTTCAGAAATTTTACTCTGATTCAATAAAGAATCATCTTCAATGCTTACCGTGTAACAAAATTGGTAATAGTTGGGTATTACACTCAATAGTTCTTCAAATGACATTTCAAACATTAATTCATAAACTAAAGTTTTTAATTCATTCTCGTATTTAATAAATTCTTTAGGTCGTCCATTATTAAAATAAAACTCTAAAAATTTCATTAATTCATTTATCTTGATTTTATGATTAGGTGAGTTTTTTAATTTTTCTATATCAAAATTTAATTCTATTAAACTTAAAGAAGGAATGATCTTATTGCTTCTTTATCTTAAACTACCTTTAGAAAATAGTTTTAAATTATATATAAGTTGATTATATTTTAAATTCACAAAAATTAAACTAAAATAGTAATTTAATAAAAAGTTGAAGAATTATAGATGATTAAATGTCAGTTAGAAGAACATTATTTAAAAACAGCAAAAACAAAAGTTAAGGTTTGCTCACGCTGTATTTATGATGAAAGAGTACCTCAAATATATTTTGATTCAGAGGGTATTTGCAACTATTGCAAATTAATAGAACGGTTGAGTGAACAGTATGGAACAAACACTAAATTAGGAGAAGAAAATTTAAAAAATATAATTAATGCTGTTAAAATTAATGGAAAATCAAAAAAATATGACTGCATTGTGGGCGTAAGTGGTGGAACAGATTCTTCCTATTTACTTTATTTATGTAAAAAATGGAACTTAAGAGTATTAGCTGTACATTATGATAATACTTGGAATTCTTCAATTGCTTCAGAAAATATGAGAAAAGTATTACAGTCACTAGATATAGATTTATATACATTAGTGATTGACAATAAGGAGGCTGATGACATCTTCAAATCTTTTTTTCTTTCTGGAGTTCCAGAAATAGATGCTTCAACTGACCTTGGTTTTACTGAAACCTTATACAGGGCAGCATCAAAATATAATATCAAATATGTGTTTGAAGGTCATTCATTCCTGACAGAAGGCATTACTCCTTTAGGAAAAAATTATTTTGATGGTAAGTATATATCTTCAAGTGTGGAAATTTGGTACTCAAAAAATGGATTACCGAATCTCTTTCTTCTGGAGATTTTTATGGTGGACTTGTGTTAAAAGAATTAAAAGAATTAGACCTTTTTCACAAAACTGATACTTAAAGGATCGTAATGAGAGAGTTTTTAGAAAAAAAATTTGACTGGCAGTATTACGGAGGTCATCATCTGGAAAATAGAATAACGTCATTTTTTCATTCGGTTTATTCACCTCAAAAATTTAATGCTGACCTAAGAAATAATACACTTTCTGCAAATGTTAGAAATGGGAATATGAAAAGATTAGACGCTTGGAGGGAGTATAATTCAGAACCTTTCATCGAAGAAGAGCTAATATCCTATTTTAAAAAAAGACTATGTATTTCAGATAAAGAATATGAGGATATAATGAACTCCAAACCAAAATTTTGGTATAATTATCCTACATACAAAAAGAGATTTGAACTTTTAAGACCTATTTTTTTGATATTTGTAAAAGTTCTCTTTTATACCTGAAAGTTTTTATATTAAATATTGTTTTCCAAATAAGAACCAAAAATGATTACAATATTGGATTATGGGTTAGGAAACATAGGTTCTCTCAAAAATATGTTTAAACGTATTAGACAGAACGTAAATATTACATCTAATCCAAGTGAAATCATAAAATCTACTAAAATTGTTATTGCACAGATATTTCATTTGATGAAGCAATGAAATTAATTAAACTAAACGTCTTTAGGACCAGTACGTATGGTAAAAGCATTACATCATAAAATGACCATCTTAGGTGTTTGTTTAGGAATGCAGTTATTAACTCACAAAAGTGAGGAAGGAACTTTAGATGGTTTAAAATGGATACCAGGAGAAACAAAAAAATTTCCTAAAAGTCAAAATTTAAAATTCCTCATATGGGTTGGAATGAGCTTAATTTAAGAAATTCAAAATCTAAATTAATAGAAAACATTAAACAAGAACAATTTTATTTTGTTCACTCTTATTACGTAAAGGTTCATAATGAAAATCATTCATTGCTCAAAACGAAACATAATATTGAATTTGATTCAGCAATTAATAAAGACAATTTATATGGAGTACAATTTCATCCTGAAAAAAGTCATAAATATGGAATGAAAATTTTAAAAAATTTTTCAGAAATTTCATGTTAAGAAAAAGAATTATTCCAATTTTGTCGCTTCAAAATGAGTCTCTAGTAAAAACCATTAATTTTAAAAATATCAATTATATTGGTGATCCTTGCAATACTGTTAGAATTTTTAATGAATTAGAAGTAGATGAACTTGTAATATGTGATATTCGCGCTTCTCTAAATAAATCAGAACCTAATTTTAAATTACTCAAGACAGTATCTAGTCCGAATGTATTTGATGCCTTTAGTATATGGAGGTCGTATGAAACTGCGTTAGATCAAGCAAAAAAAATTTTTGATCTTAAGCTAATGAAAAAATAATAATAAACTCCTGTAGTTTCAGCGATCATAATATTTTATCTGAAATTGCTAATAGTTATGGGAGTCAAGCTTTAATCTGTTCCATAGATGTTAAGAAAAATTTTTTTGGAAAAAAATTAGTATACTCTCATTCTGGTACACACCACACTGTCCCTCTGCGTAATCAGTGGGCAAAAGAAGTAGAAAAAAGAGGTGCAGGTGAAATTTTATTAACCTCTATTGATAGAGAGGGAACTTGGAAAGGTTTCGATTTTGAATTAAGTAGTTATATTGCTAAAAATACATCTATCCCCGTCATTGGTCATGGAGGGGCTTCAAACATTAAAGACATTAATGAAATTTTGTCAAAGAGCGATTTAAGTGGCGTTGCTTTAGGAAGTATGGTGTTATATCAAAAAAAAGGTATGGGTATTTTAATAAATTTTCCAAATAAAAAATTGCTATCACAATATTAACTCTTTCTAAATAATCCATTTCAAAACTTAAATTATAAATAGCGTATCCATAAAAGTCTCATTTTTTAATATTTAGAGGTTTTTATTGGAATTTGAAAAAGAATTAAAGAATTTAATCAAAAAGGATTAAGTAAAATTAGAGAAAAATTTAATCAGTATGTAGAGTCAAGACTTATTGTCAGATAGATGGGAAACTGCAAAGCTTTACGGTTTTGGAAAAAACAGCTCTTGTTATAATAATGTTTTAATTATAGGTGATGTTTCAGTTGGAAAAAATACATGGATAGGACCTAACGTTATTTTAGATGGATCAGGAAAACTTGAAATTGGAGACTTTGTAAGCATCTCAGCAGGTGTTCAAATTTATACTCATGATACGGTCGCATGGAGCACTTCGATGGGTGAAAGAAAAAAAAACATTCAATCTACCCGAATAGGAGATGGTGTTTTCATAGGACCAAATTCAATTATTCAAAAGGGTGTGAATGTTGGAGATAAAGCTATTATTGGCGCTATGAGTTTCGTTAATAAAGACGTTCCACCCTTTGGAAAGTATTATGGTAATAAAATTAAATACCAATAAAAACTTAGATTACTATATTAAGTAAATTATTATATTATAAAGATAATTTAATTGCCTTAATTACCTTTTCTACATTTAATCCGTCAAAACATGGTAATGTAATCGTATTGTTCATTAGAAATGAAGAGTTTTTCTGAGGATCTTTATATTTTTTCAGATAATAATCAATTGTGCTAAGAGAAAAAGTTCCTATCGAGCAATCTATTTCTTTTTTTTTCATTTTTAATATTAATTCAGATGCGGAAATATCCTTGGAACTATAAAAGTTGCAGATTGTACATTAAAACTAACATTTTTTTATATGTTGTGGTTTGAAACCTAGTGGTATTAGAGCTTTCTTGTAACATTTCCAAATTTTTTGTCTAACTTTTATAATTTGATCTAATTTTTTTAATTGACTAAAGCTAATAATGCCTGAAATCAGATATTCTAAAATTATAACCAAAATCAACAAACTTTAAGTTACCATTTTTATCAGTCTTAGCTCCATGGGATAACTTTATTTTTAATTTATCTGCAAATTCTTTATTATTAGTTGTAATAGCACCTCCTTCACCAGCACAAATTACTTTTCGTGGATGAAAGCTAAAACAAGTTAAATCTGATATTGATCCACACTTTTCACCATTTTCAGATGAACCAATGGCACAAGCGGCATCTTCAATAAGAATTAATTTTCGTTTATTACAAATTTTACGTATCTCGCTTATACCAGATGGATTTCCTAACGCATCTACAAAAATTACTGCCTTTGACTTTGGAGAAATTTTTTTTTCTAACTCTTTTGGGTTCATATTAAAATCTTCTAGAGAAACATCTACAAAAATAGGTTTTGCGCCTATATCTTCAATAACATTTACAGTAGCTGGATAAGAAAAATCAGAAACAAGAACTTCATCACCTTTTTTAAGATTTAATATTTTTAAACAACTCCACAAAGCGGTTGTCGCAGATGAAGTGGGAAAACAATATTTTGCTTTTGTTAATTTTGATATTTCAGAAATGAAGCTCTATTTTTTCCACCAGAATAAATTCCTGAACTTATGATTTCTTCTATTTTAGGAGAAATTTCGTCAAAAGTTATTGAAGGTCTGACTATATTTATTCTAGACATTATATTTTTTATCCTAAATACCATTCGATTGTTTTATTAAGAGCAATATCAAAGTCTGTAACTTCTTGTTCTATTAAAGTTTTTAATTTTTTTGATGAACCGTTATGCCTAAGAACGTCTGAATTTCTATTACCTTGTATTTCTATATCTCCAGTATACTCATTGTACTTGAAATCATCTGAACTAAGTCTTTTACTGGTAATCTCATTTTTCAGAGGATATATTGACGATCTCACCTTTATTAATTACTGAAAAAAGCCTTATTATATTCTCAATTGTATCTTCTACAACAATAATGTCTCTAGTTTGCGACCCATCACCATGAATAATAGGGTTAACACCGTTTTTTATTTTATCAATGGTTATGGGTATTACTCCTGCCAAAGGTGGAAGCCAATTTTGTCTTGGTCCAAAATTATTGAATGGTCTTACTATAAAACAATCTAGTTCAAATGTTTTATAATAAGATAAAACTGCCATATCAGCTGCTAATTTTCCTGCAGCATATGGAGTTGTTGGATTAAGTGGGTGGTCTTCAGTCATTGATTCCGTTAAAGAAGTTCCATAGACTTCTGAAGTTGAAAAATGACATAAAGTTATAAACTTTTTCGCTCTTTGTAATTCTAGAAGATTTAGGGTTATTTTAGTATTAACATCAAAAGCAGATTTAGGATTTATAAATGAATAATTAAGAGGTTTTGTGGCACAATTAAAAACTACTTCTATTTTGTACTCTTCTATTAAATGTAAAAGGATATCAGAATCAGTAGCATCATCGTTGAAAAACTTAAATTTTTTATACCTTGAAAGTAAGTTTAAATTCTCCTTCAATCCAACAAATAAATTATCTATTATTATTAAATTACCTATAAGTAAATTTGACAGAGCATCACCAAGATGACTTCCAATAAATCCTGCACCCCCAGTTATTAGAATATTTTTGTTTTCTAATTGCCTTTTCATTTATTTAATAAACTCTAAATTTATCTTCATTTTTTCTTTTAAAACTTTGTAATCTAATCTACATTACCTGACAAGTATTCTTTAATTATATTACTTCGATTTAACCTATTTTATTTTCTCCAATATCTCTACAAGGAACACCAACATATTTTCTGCCTGGAAAAATTTGATGTTTTTTGTTACGCATGAATTCATTCCTAGATACTGTAAGAGCCTAATATTTGAAATTGATGTACAGATGAATTTTGCCCTAAATAAACACCATTCATTAAAGTAACACTTCCTGCAACTGAGACATTGCTGCATAAAATAGTGTTGTTTTCAATTTTACAATCATGATGTATAACTGAATTTGACATAAAGTAATTTCCGTCTGCTATAGTAGTTTTTTTAGTCATAAAGTAGGTCTTGAAATCAGAGCAAAATTCACTAAATACATTTTTATTACCTATTTCTATCTTGCCAGATGACTCATAATATTTATGTTGAGCAGAACTGCCAATAACAGCCATAGGACCAAATATATTTTCTTTACCAATAGTAATATTATCCCAATCAATTATTGCTTTTTTATGAACATAATTACCTTTAATTATCTGATAATTGCTATCTAATATTCTTTTTCCTGCATCAAATCGATACAAATTATTTTTATAATCAGGAATCTCAATCATATCTCGTACCGCTTATAGTAGTTTAAAAAAATTTAAAATTATAAACTATAATAATTTTATTATAAACATAATATTGTATTATTGAATAATCTATATATAATATTACTTTAAATCTGTTTAATTAAAGGAAGAAGTTGAATTAATCCAAATATTATAAACACAGCTCCAAAAAAGATTTTAGTTGTTGCTTTAGTTAAAGGAATATTATCAAAATCATCCTTTTTATTTTTACTTTGCCTTATACCAAAAAATAATAAATGCTATTACAAAATAAAACCAATATTCCCAAGGAACAATATGTCTATATTTAAACTTTTCATTAATTTTAATCAATTTATTTTTTTTAATAACCATCTAGCATATTAAAAAAGATTTTTTCCAATATGATGATAATGACTTATCTTGATATTCTTTAAAACAAGGGGTCCTATTGTATAATGAATTAAATTAATATCTTTTTTTTCTTCATATTCCATAGCAAGCCAATTCCATTCTTTTTCTATTGACCCAATTTCTTCATCTTTAATCCAAGAAAATCTATGTAAAAAAGCACCTGTTTGTTTTTGAATAAATTCTGGAGTTAATATTTTATGTGATTGATGCTCACAATTCCATAGAATTAAACTAGACCAATTTTTTCTAGGATAATCTTCATTTTTATTACCCCAATATTTAGTTTTTATTTTTGTTTTATAATCATGCTTTACTACTTGAACAGCAAATTTATCATCTCGTAAATCCCATAATTTTTTTATATCCTTTAGACAAACCATGTCTCCATCTGCATAAATTGCCCAACCTTTAAATTTCATTAAATATGGAACTAAAAATCGAGAATAAATAAAATCATTACTTCCATCTTTATGTACTCTCTTTATAATTTGTTAGAGACCCAATACTAAGAGGCATAAACCTCATAGGTATAGTACTTTTTTCAATCACACTTTGAGTAAAAGTATGATATGCAACAGATTCTTTTTGATCAAAGCCTACAACTATATCTGCTATTTCATTCAATTAAATATTCCTTTACTTTTTTTTGTAATTTTCTAATTACAGTTTGCCAAGTTACCTACTTCTTCTTGTTCAATAATTTCAATTTTTGGATACCAAATACTTCTTCTCTTTTTTGATATCCAGTACCATAACCTTCCTTTACCTTTAGGTAAAAGCAAAAAAGTCTTCTTGCCTAAAGATCCAGCAATATGAGCATTTGTATTACTTATAGTAATTACAAAGTCACAAACATCAATTAATGAAATAAGACCGTTTAAATCATTAAAATTATCTATATTTTCAATTTTCTTAATTTTAATATTATTTTCATTATAAAAATTTTCTCTTTCATTGAAGTTTCAGTATATTGTAAATCTACGAATTCAACATTTTCTATTTTTAAAACTGGTTTTAATAGTTTCTAGAGTTATACTTTTATTAATTCCTATTTCATCAGTTTTACTTATCCAAGAAATACCACATAAAAATTTATTTTTAGACTTGATGTTTACTTCCAATTTTTTTTTGATATTTGAATCTGAGCTAAGATATAATTTTTATTATTCAAAAAATATGAATTATCTTTTACAAACAAACCTGCTAAGTCACCTAAAGATAATTGACAATCTAAATAATGTATCTCTGTATTAAAAAGATTATTTCTGGACAAAACCTCTCAATAATCGGATGAAGTCTTTTATCTATATTAATATATAAATTATTAACAAATTTATATCTTCTAGGAACCTCAAAAATAAAATTTGATCACCTACACCTTGTTCACCCCATAATAATAAATTTTTTTTATTCATGATCTAATTTAAATTTAGGTAAGTTAGATTTTAATTTGACTGAATTAAATCATCAGCCAACCACCTATGATCCAAATTTAACCATCCTTCTTTATAATTGGATTGTGCTAATTGACATAAAGATAAATAATATCGAGTATTACTATTATTTTTATTTATGGTAAGAGACAAATTATAAAGTCTCATGGCCTCATTTATATTTCCATTATAAAAATAGCATGCAGCTAAATTATTAATTGCCTCTACGTTTTAGGATTGATTTTTAATGTTTGATTGTAATAAGTTTTTGCTTGATCCAAATCTCCTAATTGTTCATAACAATCTCCTAAAATAGTCAGAGCTTTTTCATTATAATTATTTGATTGTGTCACTTCCAATAAAATATTTTTTGCGGTTTTGTATTGTTTTATATTATAATAAGCAAATCCTATTATTACTTTTACTTGCTCATCTTTTGGATTTTTAAGCTCGTATTTTTCTAAAAATAAAATTGCTTCTTTTGCTTTACTTGATCTTATTAAATTATCGCAATAATCATATATAATTTCACTGGCAACAATGTCTTCTTTTATTAGATCTTGATAAATTAAATCTGCTTTTAAATAATTTTTCAACTTTGTATGTATTTTAGCTAATTTATAATCTATAGATTTGTCATTTAAGGATAATACTTTTGCAAAATATAGAGTTGACAAAGATTCTTCCAACCTGTTAATTTGAATTAAGGTTTCTGATAAATTTAAATAAAACGGAATTTCAAATGGAGCCTTTTCAACTGCTAGTTTTTGAAATTTTATAGCCTCTACGTACTCTTCATTCATAGCTAAAAAAGTACCCAAAAGTGAAATTGATAACACATTATCTTGATTAGATTTAAAGGATTCATTCAAAGTTTGTATAACTAAATTTGTTTTACCTAGTTTATGTAATTCAAAAAATTTATCAATTTGAGTTTGGCTAAAGGTAGGTTGAACAAAAACTCTAAATTTTTTTATTTTTTTATTTATTTCTTCACTTAATCTTATATTTTTAGGGTACTTAAACAAAATCTGTTTATAAACCTCTAAACCTGCAATATGATTTTGTACAAGAAAAAATTTGTTACCTTTTTCAAAAAGATTATTTATAGACATTTATTATCAACTTTTTAATTATTAGGTTCTGGAAAATCATCTGGGAAAAAAATTGTAAATGGTAGTTTTTGATTATATTTAGTGTTTTGAATTAAGACAGTTGTTTCATCTCCAACAATATCCCTAATAATCCATTTTTTTAAAAGAAAAGGTTTTTCTGAAAATTCTAAAAGTAACTCTCCAGCCTGCTTATTTTCAGCAAGTTTAATTTTTAGTACAATAATTCCTAATATTTTTTCTAAGTCTACAATAAGATCTTTGTTATTAAAGTTAATTTTGTTTTCTAATAAAATTGAAAAAGGGGTTTGGTTCAAAGGAATATTATTTGTAGACTTTAATTTTCTATTCTGTATGACAATCCAAAACCCTTTAGTTGTTATGAGAATATTGTTAGGTTGGTTATAGTCTATTCTTAATTTTCCTGGTAAATCTAAAAAAATTTTTCCTTCACTGGTTTTACCTGAAGGACTTACTTGTATAAAATCAGCCTCTAAAGTTTTCAGGTTCTTAAAAAAATTTTCTACTTTTAATATAGAATTAGTTTTTTCTGCAGCATTTGTTGTTGAAACTCCAAAAAAACATAGGAAAATTGTTAACAAAAAATAAATTAGAGAAATTGGTATCGTTTGATTAAGTTTCACCTAATTATCCTCTATTAAGACTTCTCTTTTACCAGCTCTTCCTGGTTTAGAAATGACATTGTTTTCTTCCATTTTTTCTATGATTGTTGCTGCTCTATTGTAACCAATTTTAAAATATCTCTGAATAAAAGATGTGCTTGCTTTTCTTTCTCTAGCTATTAGAGCAACGGCTTGATCATATAATTCATCATTTTGATTGTTATTTTTATTAGCAAGCCCATAAACACTCTCATTATAAGAACTTTCTGGCTCTTCAGTTATTGTCTCATCATAATCAGGAATAGATTGATCAGACAAAAATTTAGTAACTTTTTCGACTTCACCATCTTCAACAAATGGACCGTGAACTCTAGTTAACTTACCACCTCCAGCCATGTACAACATATCGCCACGACCTAATAACTGTTCACCGCCTTGTTCACCTAATATAGTTCTACTATCAATCTTACTAGTTACTTGAAAGGAAATTCTTGTTGGAAAATTTGCTTTAATAGTGCCTGTAATTACATCCACTGATGGTCTTTGTGTTGCCATTACAACATGAATACCGGCTGCTCTTGCCATTTGAGCTAGTCTTTGGACAGCTGATTCTATTTCTTTTCCTGCTACCAACATCAAGTCTGCCACCTCATCTATTACAACTACAATAAATGGTATAGGTGTTAGATCGATATGTTGATCTTCAAAAATTGCTTGTCCTGTATCTGGATCAAAACCTACTTGAATACTTTTAGTTAGGACTTCACCTTTTTTTCTGAGCTTCAATTAATCTTGTATTATAACTGTCAATATTCCTTACTCCTAGCTTACTCATTGACATGTATCTAGTTTCCATTTCTCTTACAGCCCACTTCAGTGCAACTATTGCCTTATTTGGATCTGTTACAACAGGTGTCAACAAGTGTGGAATTCCATCATAGACCGATAACTCAAGCATTTTAGGATCTATCATTATAAGACGACACGTCTCAGGAGTATGTTTATACAATAATGAGAGTATCATCGCATTAATCCCAACTGATTTACCAGATCCAGTTGTTCCTGCTACTAAAAGATGAGGCATTTTGGCTAAATCTACTACTACAGGATATCCTGCAATATTTTTACCTAAACAAACTGGAAGGTTAAATCGTGAATTTTGAAACTCTTCATGTTCTAAGATGTTTCTCAATAAAACTGTTTCTCTAATTTTATTGGGTAATTCAATTCCTATAACATTTTGTCCTGACACCATGGCTACTCTTACAGCCTCAACAGTCATTGATCTGGCAATATCGTCAGCAAGCGAGACAACTCTTTGGCTTCTTAAACCTGGTGCAGGTTGTAAATCGTACCTAGTTACTACAGGCCCGTATCTTACTGTATCTATATTTCCATTTATTGAATAGTCAGATAATACTCCTTCAAGAACTTTAGCATTTGCATCTAAAGTTTCTTTACTTGGTGGCTTAATATCCTCAGTTACGTTTTTTAATAATGTCACTGGTGGCAGTATAAAACCATTCTCTGAACTAAGCTGTAAATTTTGTTGAACAGAATTATTTTTATTAGTGGTCTTTTTGGAGATATCATTATCTTTTTGATTTTTAACTGAAATAGGTTTTTTTCTAAGTTTAGGTAATTTTCGCTCAATAAAATTATTCTCATGTGTAAACTTGAGATAAAGAGTCTTAATAAAATTAAATAAATTAAAGTTATTTAAATTTTGTGTTGTTTCATTTTCATAATTTTTTTGAGAAATAAAAAAAAGATTATATAATATACTTGATACCCAAATAATTGGAAGATAAAAGGGACGCATAATAAATTTCAAAAATTTGGTCTCTTTATATCCTAAATGACATACCCAAAAAAACATTATTAATGATATTATTAATGAACATACACCAGCAGTTACATTTGTATAAAATTGATCTGTTTTAAAGTGAAGACTGATTTCATTTGTTAATTTTAAAAACCCCCACTCGGCTAAACCATTTTGATTTATTATTGGATGCTCAAGTTGTAAATTATTATTTAATACACCTTCAACATAAACGCCACCAAATGCGCTAAAAATAATCATTAATAAAAAAGTAAATAATTTTAACTTTAAAAACTTAAAATCAGACCTGTTAAATAATTTTATGGACCAAATAAACAATACTACAGAGGTTAGCAATCCTGGAAAAATTCCAAATTCTCTTATTACAAAGCCTGCAATCCACGCTCCATAAGTGTTATACAAATTTGTTGGGATTTTATTTGATGCAAATCCCCAACTTGGATCATCTGGACTAAAAGAAACTAAAATTAAACAGAATGATATAGAGGTGAAAAGAAGAATTAAGGTAAAGACAGAATGAAAGACCTTATTTGATAGCTTTTCTTGTATTTCTTCATTTAATTTATTCACTGAAAACCCAATTATTTTGTCAATTTTGATTTTAAAAATAAAGAAACTCTTTTCATGGCATCTTCAACGACTTCTTTATCATCAACTATAGCAATTCTTAAGTAACCTTTTCCAGGATTAAATCCGTCTACTTCTTTTGCCATATACCTTCCAGGCATAACTCTTAATGAAAATTTGTTCCATAAGATCTTAGCCGCTTCTTCATCGTCATCTACTTTTAACCACAGAAAAAACCCTCCATCTGGAATTTTGAAATCCTTATAAAATGGTTTTAAATATTCTTCTACAATTTGAAAATTTTGGTCATAATGTATGCAAGCTTTTGTATTATGCTCTTCATCGTCATACAAGGATGCTGCAGCTTTTTGTATTGGTATGGGTACTGGTGATGCTCCATTAGAAACTAATAATTTATAACTATCTATTATTTTTTCGTCACCAACTATAAAACCTGCTCTCATACCACTTGCATTACTTCTTTTGGACAAGGAATTAAAAACAATTAAATTATCCAGATTGTCACCTAAGCTTAACGCAGCGTCTAATCCACCGACTGGTTTGGGTTTATTTAGCCTGTAAATATCATTATAACATTCATCAATAGCAAGAATAAATCCATATTTTCTAGCTAATAAAATTGCATTTTTTAAATAGTTTAAACTTGCTATCCCACCATGCGGATTTGACGGAGAGCATATATACATTATGACGCAAGTATCTCAATATTTTTTCTGGAATATTTAATATATTTGGAAGATATTGGTTTTCTGGCAAAGCGTTTAACCAATGAATTTTAGAACCACTCGAAATACTTCCGGCACGCCATGCATGATAGAAAGGATTAGTTACTATTGCTGATGTTTCTCCAACTTTTGTGTTTTTAGCTAGTAATCCAACTAAGTGTAGAGGTTCACGTGTACCAGGAACAGGTACAATATTTTTATTTATATTAATAATTTTTTCTGCTCCTGGATTTCTTCTTTCTATGTATTTTAATATACTATTACTTAATTCAGGAATTGCTGCACTAGGGGGATATTTCCCCCACTCATTAAAATTGATAGATAATTCATGTCTTACAAAATCAGGCATTTTTAGAGTTGGTTCACCCAATGACATTTTTAATATAGAATAGTTAGGGTTTGGATCTAAATCTTCTAAAAGAAAATTTAGTTTACCAAACATCCAATCTTTTAATACATTATAATCTGAATTAACCATTTGACCTCTTAAAAAATTAGTAATTTATTTAAATTATATATTATAGTTATAAATAGTTAAAACTAATACATCACAATTAATAAAGTTTGATAATATGAAATCATTAACAAATAAACAACCTTTACCCCAAGAACATTTTTATAAAATATGTGTTGTAGGAGGTGGTATGACAGGAGCTATCATGGCTCTGCTATTAAAAAGATCAAAATTATTTAATACAAGCGATATCGCCTGGATTATGCCAAATATTAAAATACCAAATGATCTTAGAACAACTTTTTACAATGAAGAGAGTATTGAACTATTAAGTAAATTAAATATTTGGAGTGATCTAAAAAAAAGTGATTACACACATGTAAAAAAAATCCAAGTTTTTGGTAAAAAAAACGCAACTCCTTTGATTTGGGATAACTCCAACAAAGATAAAAACTTTGGAGCAGTTGTAAAAAATAAAGTAATGTTAGATTCTATTTTTTCAAAATTAAATGATATTAAAAAATACGAAAATTTTGTTACTAACACGACATGCGATAATTTCGAGAGAACTTTGTATTTGAATGACAAACATTATGTCAAAACAAATTTAGTTTTATGCGCAGATGGAAAGAATTCTCAATTAAGAAAATTATTGTTAATTAAAACTATTCTAAAAAAAACTGGTCACATAGCTATATCAGGCTTCCTAGAACAATCAAAAGACCACGAGTTTACAGCCACTCAAGCTTTTACTGAATTAGGGCCAATAGGGTTACTTCCATTTGAAAATAAAAATAAAATAAATTTTGTTTTAAGCGTTGAGGAAACTATATATAAAAACATTTCATCAAAAAATAATCCTGAACAATATATATGTGAAAAATTAGAAAATTTTTTTTCCAATTTAAATCTGAATTTCAAACCTATAAAAAAAATTAATAATTTAAAAAATAATCTCTCTTCTTGGCCTTTGGATTTAAACTTTATTATCAATCCAACAGCTAATAGAGCTGTGTTGATTGGAGACGCTGCTCATTCTATACATCCTCTTGCCGGTCAAGGGTTAAATCTAGCCATGAGAGACTGTGTTTCTGTTCTGAATTCAATAGAAGAGAGCTCCAAGTTTGGGAATGACCTGGGTGATATCTCTATTTTGAATTCTTACAAGAAAGATAGATTATCCAAAACTATTGCAATGACAGCCATGACTGATTTCTTGTTCTATGGGTTTGCTTCAAATTCAAATATTGCTCAAACAATATTATCTAAAGGTATGGAGACTTTGAATAAAAGTAAATTAAAGAATATTTTCAGCAAGCTTGCTGCCAAATAGTCAAAGCGAGTTATAATAATTATTCAAATACTTTTTTTGATTTTTTCCAAAATCATATAACAAATCCCAACTAAAAATACCTGAACTATGGTCATCAGAAAATATTATCCTAATTGCGTAATTTCCAACTTCTTCTATTCTACTAATTAGAACATCATTCTTATTTTTAACTATAATTTTTGGGCCACCATGACCTTGAATATCTGCAGATGGCCCTTCAACTCTTAATAATTCTGCTGAAATAGAAAATTCAGAATTGTCATCAAACAAGATTAATAACTGTTTACCGTCTTGCATTTTTTTTATTGATAAAGGCCAAGCATTCATAAAATTTAATCTTTTTTTATAATTTTAACTTTTCAATCAATAGTATGTTGAATCCAATAAAGAAAGTAAATTTCATTATAAACCCTTTTAATGTTTGATAACTTCAGAAATATTAGCTTCACTAGTATAACTTTCAATTATTGATAATAATAATGCGTTTCTTTTCGTTATAGATAATGTTTCTAAAAGTAATTGTTTTTCTTCTGAATCAAGTGGACAGATCATAGCGATCTGATCCGCCAGATTATAATCTTTGCATGCATCAATTATTTCAGTATTTACTCTAATATCTTTTGCTTGAAAATATTTTTTTAAAGCTATTTTCAGATTACCAAAACCTTCTTTAACTTTCTCTTTTTGAAGATCCTTAGCAAAATTACTAGGATCTATTTCAGCAACCTTAAAATTATCATCATTAGTTTTTTCTTTTATTAAATTAAACCTACTTAATCCTTTAAGGGTGATCAGATATCTACTGTCTTCGACTTCTTCAAACTTAATAATCTTTCCCGCACAACCCACCTTATGAAGATTTGCATGCAATTCGTCTTTAACCGCCATTGGTTGTATCATCCCAATCAGCCTATCATCTGTGGCAAGAGCTCCATCTATCATTTTCAAGTACCGTGGCTCAAAGATGTTTAAGGGAAGATAAGTATTAGGAAACATTACAACTCCCTGAAGTGGAAAAATTGGGATTTGTTTTGGTAGTTGATACAATATATTTATCTCCTGTAGTTAAACTCTCAAAAATTTATGAAAACAATAAAGAAGCAAGTTTTCTTCTGGCATTTATGGTCTCGGTTGCGTCAAAACCAGCTGAGGTGAAAAATTCTATTAATTGTTTTCTTGCAGCTTGATCATTCCATTCTTTATCTTTCTCTATTGATTTTAAAAGTAAATCAAAAGACTTAGCTATTTCTCCTTTTCCATAAAGAGCCACAGCCATTTCTTGCAAGCTGTCTAAATTGTTAGGATCTTTTTGAAGTTGCTTTTCTAAATCTTCAATATTTTCTTGAGCTTTAAATGCTTTTTCTGACGGTTCAAGTGACTTCAAAGCTTCTACCACTGGTTTTGATTCTTTTATCTCTGTGGATAAAGCGTCAATAATTTCTCTTACATCCGAAAATTGATTAAGCCCTATCATGGATTTAATTAAAGAAGCAAAACCAATATGATTTTCGGGATCTATGGTTAATATCTTTTGAGAAATTTCATTTGACTCATTCCAATTTCTTTCTTCAATTGATAGCCTGGCCATTGATATCAAATTTTCAACTTCTTCTCCTGGGCCTGAAAGATTTGCTGATTTTTTAACAAAGTCTAATATCTCACTATTAGTTTTTGATCCTTGAAAACCATCTACAACCTTACCTTCAAAAAAAGTATAGACCGTAGGAATAGATTGTATTCTTAATTGAGCAGCAATTTCTTGATTTTTATCTATGTCAATTTTAGCTAATGTTATCTTATCTTTTTGCTCTTTAACCGCATTTTCTAATAAAGGTCCAAGTTGCTTACACGGCTCGCACCATGGGGCCCAGAAATCTACAATTATTGGTTTGTCTTTAGAAGCTTCAATAACGTCACTCATAAAATTATCTGTTGTAACATCTTTAATATTACTGCTTACATTAATTTCCATAACTTAATAGGGCTCCTGTATTTATCTTTTATATATGATTACACTGAAATATTTTTCAACAATTTATTACAAAATACTACAATTGACCAATCATAAAAGTAAGTATATTCAATTAGAGTACATCAATATTGATTAGTCATAAAATATGAATTTAGAAAAAAGAGATAATATCAAAATAGCCTTAATTGGTTGTGGTAATTGGGGCAAAAATATTGCGCGAAATCTCTCTGAAATGAATGCTCTTTCATGCATTTATGATCCACAATCTAATATAGCTAAGAAAATTTCAAATGATTTAAAATTACCCAACTACTCTTTAAAAGAAATTTTTTTTGATAAAGATATTGATGGCATAGTTATAGCTTCTTCAGCGGACACCCATATAAATATAGCAAAACAAGCGCTTTTAAATAATAAAGATGTTTTAATAGAAAAACCATTTTGTTTATCTTTATCCGATGCCAAAAATATTTCAGATTTAGCTGAAGAAAAAAATAAAGTTTTAATGGCTGGCCATCTTCTAAACTATCACAATGCTTTTATAAAAATGAAAAACCTTATTGATCAAGATAAAGTAGGTTCTATTAAAAACATACGGGCTCATCGCCTGGCTTTAGGGTTAGTTAGGCAAAATGAATCTGTTGTCTATGACTTAGCTGCTCACGATATTTCTATGATATTGTCTATAACAAAAAATTTACCAACTAGTTTACAAGTTCAATCCATTCATCATAATTCAAATCTGGGTCCTGACGCTATAAGTGTAAAATTATCATTTAATGATAAGGTAACTGCATTAATTAATTGTGATTGGATGTGCCCTTATAAAGAACATAGATTTTCTGTAATTGGTACCAAAGGGTCATTAATATTTGACGATACAAGAGACTGGTCTGATAAATTAACTTTCAACCCCGCTATTATCAATGAGGATAATACTATAAATTTTTACCCTCTTGAAAAGATTAAAGTTGATGAAAACGAACCATTAAAAAATGAATTACGGGAATTTATTAACTCTATACAAACCAGACAAAACCCTTTAACAGATCATAGGGAAGCCTTAAAAGTTCAAACTGTTATGGAAATGATTGATAAAAAACTAGGATAATAATGATACCGTTTATTGACTTAAAAACTCAACAAGACCAAATTCGTTCTAAAATTGATAAACGAATTCAAACCGTACTAGATCATGGTCAATACATACTAGGTCCAGAAGTAAAAGAATTAGAAAAAAAGCTTGGAGTATTTTCTAACTCAAAATTTGTTTTATGCTGTTCTAGTGGAACAGACGCCCTTCTTCTAGCCCTTCTTGGGTTAGGACTTAAACCTGGAGAAGGGGTTATTGTTCCTGCATTTACATTTGCTTCATCAGCAGAGGTTATGCCATTACTTGGCGCTATACCTATTTTTATTGATGTTGATAGTCATACATATAATCTAGATCCAACTAAATTGGATGATGCATTAAAAACGGCAAATAAACTTGGTGTAAATGTCAAAGGAATAATGCCTGTAGGGCTATTTGGCCAGCCAGCTGATATGGATCCAATAAATAACTTTGCAAAAAATCATGATTTATGGGTTCTTGACGATGCCGCTCAATCTTTTGGTTCGACATATAATAACAAACCTGTTGGAAGCCTTTGTGAAGTTAGTGCCACATCTTTTTTCCCTGCTAAACCGCTTGGCTGTTATGGTGATGGAGGTGCTCTATTTACCAACAATGAAAAAATCTATGAAATTGCAAATTCTTCTCATGTGCATGGTATGGGTAAAGTAAGGTACGAATACGAAAGAATTGGCATGAATGCTCGAATATCTACTATTCAAGCTGCTATCTTGTTAGAAAAGTTAGAAATTTTTCCATTGGAGTTAGAAAAAAGACAAAAAGTGGCAGATGATTATAACAAACACCTAAACCAACTAAATTTAGGCATTACAACGCCTATTTTAATTAATGAAGTAACTAGCAGTTGGGCTCAATATACTATTATCCTTCCTGATGACATTAATAGAGATACATTGCAAGAAAACTTAAAATCCAAAAACATTCCGACAGCTGTATATTACCCTATCCCATTAAATGAACATAAACCGTATGAAAAGTATCCGGTTTCTCATGAAGGTTTATCCAATACGATTTACTTATCTAAAAATGTTTTGTCTTTGCCCATGCATCCTTATTTAAGTGAAAGTGACATAATTCTAATTGTAAAAAGTATTGCTGAAGCTATAAAAAGTTAATATTTTTTTATTTTTTCTTGCTAGTATTAATTACAATGATATATTCCAAATTTAATTATTATGCGGGCGTAGCTCAGTGGTAGAGCATCTCGTTGCCAACGAGAATGTCGAGAGTTCGAATCTCTTCGCCCGCTCCA
>CAJIZD010000009.1:0-45078 GCA_905181795.1 uncultured Planktomarina sp.
GGTTTTTTCAAATATTTTTAAATTAATGCCTTTTAAAATATGAACAATTTCAGCATTACTTTTTAAGTGTACATGAATATCATATAACTCAATAATTTTTTTATTTTTTATATTCATAAATTTATTTTACTTAACACGGTAATATTTTCTGATTGAATTTTTTGTAGATATAATCATTTAAAAGGTTATTAATTAAATATGAATTATATAATAAAACTAATATTTACAATAATTTTCTTTTTATCTTTTTCTATAACGATAGCTTATACGAAATCTTTAAACGTAATAGTGTTAGGTGATAGTTTAGTAGCTGGTTACGGCTTATTAAAAAATGATGGCTTTATTAACCAATTACAAAACAAAATAAATTCTAATAATATTAAGTTAAACTTAGTAAACGGGGGTGTGTCTGGAGAAACCTCATCAGGATTAATGAACAGATTAGAATGGGTTTTAGAAGAAAAGTTTGATGGAGTTATTGTTTCTATTGGTGCTAATGACGCGCTTAGAGGAATTAACCCTAAATTAACATTTCAAAATATAAATAATATTTTAAATTATTTAAAAAAAAATCAAATACCAACTCAAATATTCGTTTTCACGCTCCTAATAATCTTGGTAAGCGTTATGTGAATGAGTTTAACAGAATATATCCAAATTTGGCTAAAATTTACAAAGTTTCCTTTTATCCTTTTTTTTTAAAAGATGTAGTTTTAGTTCCTTCATTAAATCAAAATGATATGATACATCCTAATAAAAAAGGTGTTAAAAAAATTGTTGAAAATATTTATCCCTATTTCATAGACTTTTACACGACCTTTAAGGATAAGTAAGGATTCAATATTATAATGTTAATTATTTTAAATTCACGCTGATTGAGCCTAATTTGCCATAATCAGCTTTTATAGTATCACCTATTTTAATTGGAATTGGTTTAGCGCACGTTCCAGTAGAAACAATCATGCCTTTATCTAAAGTAATGTTGTTCTTTGATAATTCATTTACTAACCAAGTTAAGGCAATTCTAGGGTCTCCTAAAACATTTGATCCAACTCCTTGATGATGAACATTATTTGAATTAGATATTACAACTTTGTGTTTAGACAAATCTATCATTCTCCAATTATTTTGATTTGGTGGCGCAATTACAAATTGATGGGCACATGCATTGTCAGCTATCAAGTTAAACTCACCTATTGAAGAAAAATTTTTAAAACGAGAATCTGGTAATTCAATAGAAAGATGCAACGTGTCAACTGCCTCCATAACTTCTTCAAGATAATATTCAATCTTTTTAGGTTCTAATGTTTTACCTATTTTGAAAGCAAATTCTGGCTCAGCTACTGCCATTTTATTGTTTCCGAAATCTATTTCATCGTTAGGTTGGAATACTTTATCTTTTAAGATTCTACCAGCTAGGGGACCTGATACACCTATATGTTTTTGACCTTCAAGGCTAGTGGCCGCAATTTTCCATCCAATAACACTCATATTGCTGTAATATTCTAAATTTTTTTGAATTTCATATGCTTCTTTTCGTGATTTTGGTGAAATATTTCTAGGAAAATCATTTATTTTATTCCCACTTTCCCAAGAATCCCAAATTAATCTTGCTGCTTTCATAAAAATATTCTTTCAATTAAAACTATTTAAAAGTTTGTTTTTAAAACCATACTTTGGTTAAGTTAACTTAGTTTTTTCCCAAACAGTTATGTCTTGGGCAATTGGAGGTAAAGAGGTTTGCCCTAACATTTCAGCAATTATACCCCTATGGTATCCACCATGCATTACTAGATGTGTTATTATCATTGACCTACTAATGTTGACACTATTCCCTCCTATTAAGTCACATTCTACAGTCTCTTCTAATTCTGTTGAAGACAAATTAATTGTATATTTCTTAATTATTTCTTCCTCATTCTTTTTAGCTAACCAAAGTTCTTCCATATCTTCAAATAATATAGTCTGCAAATTATTAAAAGAATGCTTCTCTTCTTTCATGTTTGCTAACCAAACTTTATCAATGACTAATAGATGATTAAGAGAATTCCGAATGCTATTCATAAAAGATTGATGCTGTTTTTGAATTTCATCAATAGGAAGTTTTATTATGACTTTAAAAAATTCATCATTAGCCCAGCTATTATAATCCAATAAATTAAGTAAATAAGCTTGATTATGCATTAATTTTTTTTCCATATTAAATACTTTATTTAGAGTAATAATTTATTTTTTATTATTTAAATTATTAAAAAGAAATTTGAATAGATTATTTTTGTTGTTATTTTGAATATTCCATCTCTTTTTTAAAAGCCTATAAATTATCACGCATCCAAGACCCATTAAGAGATATAAATATGCTGTCAGATTTTCCATTTATCAATCTATAAATTTAATTACCACTTAAACAACTTCATATTTTAAATAAAAGAAGTCAAGTTATCTCCTGAAATCCTAATAATGTGGTGGTGTTTCATTCGAACTTTCTAAAGATTCTTGATTATTATATTGTGAGTTTTGAATCTCAAACTTTAGTTTTTTTATATTAGACTTAAGTTCTAATATTTCTTTTTGTTGATTATATATTTCTTGACTCATGTTTAACATATCGTTTTGAATCAGAGTGATTTTTTCTTCAATATTCTTTATTTTCGAGTCCATTTGTTTACCTTTGGTAACGCTAAAATTATTAACAAGATTTTGAAATCTTAATATGAAATTATTTAAATTATATGATACAAAAACAATATGAAAGTAATAGTAGGCATATTTTTATTTTTTTGTGTATTAAACATTGCTATGTACTCAATGTCTTTTTTTGGCTAAGTTGAACTTTCTCTTAACTTAATATAATATATACTAATTAAATATCAGTTTTTTTTAACCTGATAAAGGTGGACATTTTCCTTCTGATTTTAAATTTTCAAAAGCTTTAAGCGTATGTTCAATCCCCTTTTGAACAGAAACAGAGGAATAATCACCAATATGTTTTCTTAATGGAAAGTCATCTAAATCTGGAGGAAACGGCAATGGTAAACCTTCACAAGTCACAGATGAACTAGGCTTTAATTCTTTTATTATACTCAATCCATTTTCAATTGTTTCGCAGCTTCCATTTAGATTAAAAACATGAGATCCAACCATATCTTTGCTTACAGATGTAATAAAAGCTAAAGCAGCTTCTCCTGCATATAACCAGCTATATTTTCCAGTATATGGTATTTTATAACTCTTATCTAAAGCGGCTGCTTGAATTGCTACTGTATTTTTAGAACTCATTCCTTGATCTCTTGCTAATCCATAAACGATGTTTGGCCTTAGTCCTATAGATGGAACTTTCCAGTCGGACCAATAAACAAAAGCAGTATGTTCATTAGCTAATTTATAAGCACCATAAAGAGTTTCTTTCCATGGACCTTTAGGAGGCATTCCAAGGGCAGCTACTGATGAAGCATAAACTGTTCTTTTTATATTTGCCTCTTTTGCAATTTCAAGAATATTTATTGTACCTTCAACATTTACTCTGGCTCCTAGAGCAGGATTTGCTGCACAAAAAGGAACTTGAAGCCCTGCTAGATGAACAATTGCGCTTGGTTGGTAGTTTAGTATTATATTTTTTAAAGAGTTCAAATCTGTTATGTCACATTTGTGCCACTTAATTTCAGATGCTTCGTCTCCTAAAAGTAATTCCAATCGAGTTCTTTCTTCTGACAAATCTATAGCTACACAAGGAATATTTGATCTATGCAGAATTGCTAATATCCAGCTCCCTATACACCCACCAGCACCAGTAACAATAATAGGAGCGGTGAATTGATTTTCATTAATCAAGAAATCATTTGTTAGAAAATCTAAATTCATAATTTATCCTCTTCAAAAAAATAATAATGAAATATATAACACATTTTGTTATTATCTAAAAAAAAATTATTTTTAAAATTAATTAAAGAAAATTTAAAATTAAATTTAAGTAATTTTTAAAATATTATATACTTATTATGAAAAAACTAATTATCCAAATATTTACATTTTTAAATCTAATTTTGTTTATAAATTTTCCCATCATTAGCTGATACATTTGTTTACTCTGGAGGTTGTTTTTGGTGTACAGAAGCTGACATGGAAAAATTAGACGGTGTATCAGAGGTTGTAAGCGGTTTCACAGCCGGAACAACAAAAAACCCTAAGTATATTCAAGGTCAATGGGGCGATCACCGAGAAGCTGCTTTGGTAACTTATGATCCCAAAAAAATTAATTTTAAAGATCTTGTTATTCACGTTTATAAGACAATAGATTACGAGGATAATGAAGGTCAATTTTGTGATAGAGGAAGGTCTTATACTCCAGCAATTTATTACAAAACAAATGAAGAAAAACAAATTATTTTATCTGTAACACCTAAATCATCCATTGTGCCTATTGAAAAAGAAAGTAAATTTTACCCTGTTAGGTTAGAACATCAAGATTATTACAAGAAACAGACTTATAAATATGAATATTATAGATTTTTATGCAGACGAGATAAGAGAATTGAAGAATTAAATAATTAAAATGATTATATCTTAGCTGTATTTCTTAACCCCCTAGGGTCAACCCAGCCAATTAACCCATCATCTCTTTTATAAATCATGTTTAATCCGCTATGTTTTTTATTACGAAACATTAATGCCGAAATATTACCAAATTTCATTTTATTCAAAGCGTCATTAACAGAGAGCTCTTCAATTTCAGTATTTAATTCTGCAAATATCATTGGTTCATCATCTATTGGATTATCTTGCTTCGGATTGAGTGATGAAGGTTCATTAATAATCTGAAATTGAGCTTCTAGTAAACTCAACTTTTCTAAATTTTCATTATTTTTGAAACTTTTTAGTTTTCTTTTATATCTTCTTAACTGTTTTGATAATTTTTCAATTGTTTCATTAAAAGCTAACTTTGCAGTCTGTCCATTAGACTGAGCTGTAAACTCCATTTTTTTGTTGATGTGAACTATTACAATTATATAAAATAATTTGTTTTTCTTTGAAACACTTACTATTGAAGAAATGGGGTTTTCGAAATATTTATGAATTGTTTGTTTTAAGCTTGTCTCTACATATCTGGAAAAAGTTTCACCTACCTTAACTTGCTTCCCAAATATTTTAAAATTCATAAATAACCCCCAAATATTATCTTCTTATTACAGATCGATAGAACATGTTTGTCAATAATTTTATTGATAAAAATTACAAAATTAAATTAGTATATGAATTTGTAATATTGCTCTTTACTTATACATTATATTAAAGGTTAAAATGTCTGTTTACTTAATTATTAAATCTGAAACTAGTTTGGTTGATAAAAAACAATTTGATGATTGGTACAGTCATGAACACTTAAAAGAAGCTAAGAAAGACTTTGGAGCTATTAGTGCAAAAAGAGGCTGGATAGCAAACAGTGATCTTCACGTAGCTGTTTATGAATTTCAAAGTATTAAAATAGCTCAAAAAATATTGAAATCAAAAAAACTCAAATTATTAATTCAAAAGTTTGATAATAAGTGGAACAACAAAGTTAATAGAACAAGAGAAATAGTAGATATTATTCAAGAATATTAATTTTTTAAATTAAATAACATTTGAAATTTCTATTAAATTTAGATCCGGATCTCTGATATATATTGATTTAATAGCCCCATTTGCCCCTGTCTTTAGAACTGGCCCATCCTCAATATCAACATTATGTTTGGTAAAGGTTAAAATCCATTCATCAAGAACTTTTTCACTAATAAAACAAATATCTAATGATCCTGGCATGGGTTTGTTTGCATGAGGCTTAAAAGGTTTTTCAGCTTCATGTAAATTAATTTTCTGGTTACCAAATTTCAATGATTTTCTTTGAGTAGTGTCTGATGTTGATACAAATTCAATTAATTCCATGTTTAATATATTTGAATAAAAATATATTGATTTATTTATATCTTTTACAGTCATAACAACATGGTCTATAAAAAGCGACATACTAGTTTTCCCTTCAATATTTTTCTTTATGATGTTATTTAATAATAATGATAGCAATAACAATTAACATGAAAGTTGTTTTTATGAATTCTATAAAAAAATATTTTTTTTTATTTTTGTTTGCAGGTTTGTTATCACCATCTCAATTAATAGCGAGTGATATATATCTTCCATCAGCAGGATTTTCTTGTAGTGATAACGATCATAAATTTCAATTTCTTTTTGATAGATCAAAAGATATGGACAACCCAAAAGTTTACAGAAGAATAGATGAAAAATTTATATTTATTGGAAATCTTTTAGCTGAAAAACAAGGTGCATACGTCATATGGGAAGATAAAGATTTTTTTAAAACAACAGATTTTGCTTGGACATTTGATAAAGTAACCTCAAAGTTATCATCAATAGTTCTAAGCGTAGGACTTGGAATAGAAAATTTAGACAAAATTCCTAAACCTATGACATGCATGCAAAAAATATTTTATTATTAAAGCCAATTTTTTAAATTTTGATACATTTGCTTTGACTTAGTAATTTATTAGTAATAGATAAATAATATTAATTTATTTAGATATGGACGCGTAGCTCAGCTGGATAGAGCAACTGCCTTCTAAGCAGTAGGTCAGAGGTTCGAATCCTCTCGCGTTCACCATTTAAATTATTTTGGAGACTTTTCTGTAATGTTTGGTTTAGGTTTTTTAAAAGGTACTGCTTTAGGTTTAACCGGTGGATTATTAATTGGTATGGCTATCAAAGAAGCTTGTAAACAAATAAACAAAAGAAAAGATAAAAATATAAACCAAAACTCTGACGATTATAACAATTCTGAAGAAGATTTATCTAATAACTAATATTAGAGCTTATGTGTTTTAATCCTACTTTTTTTTCCAATTTTTGTACCATTCTTTAAATAACAAATATTGTTTTTTTGCATACATCATCTGACTTTTACTTAATTTATCTGTTGGATTAAAATGTAAATTATATGCTTCTTCTCCATTTAGAACCATTAAATATTTGTAGTAAAGAACTAAGTCAGGTCCTTCATCATATGATGATAGAACGCCCAATGCTTCTTCAAGTTCTTTGGCCTTTAATCTAGAAGTTGAATCTCCATCAGCTGCCTTTTCACAAAGGTTTATTAAATGCAAAACTTCTTTTGGAAAAGCATTACCAACTCCAGTAATGGCTCCAACTGCACCACAGTTGACATATCCATGATAGACAGTCGTATCAACTCCAATCATTAAGGATATATTTTCATCTTTAGATGTGATGTTTTCTGCGGCATACGTTAAATCAGCGGCCCCACCAAATTCTTTAAATCCTACAAGATTAGGGAATTGACTTCTAAGATCAAAAAAAAGATCCGCCCTAGTGGAAAATCCATAATAATGACTATTATAAATTACCGCAGGAAGGTTCGGAGCAGCACTTAAAATAGAAGCAAAGTGGGATCTTTGAGCCGATAAGGAAGGGCCACGTGAGAGAACTCTTGGAATAACCATTAAACCAAGTGCACCGGTATCTTGCGCATGTTTAGCATGTGCCGTTGCTTTTTTAGAATTTATTGCGCCAGTACCTACTATAGTTGGAATACCAGCACTTACTAATCTAGACACACCTTCTTGTCTTTCTTCATCAGAAAGAAGTGGCCAATCTCCCATTGAACCGCAATAGACTACAGCTGACATTCCTTCAGCAATTAATTCTTTAGCTTTAACTACAAGCAGAGTCAAAGTTAGGAGTGTAATCTTCATTACAAGGAGTCATTAGTGCAGGCATACAACCTTTAAAAACGTTATTCATATCTACATTCCTCTTCATTAAAAAAGATTTATAAGTTCTCTACAGCAATAAGTTTATAAAATTTTATCCATTAATTGAATATCCACCATCGACAGGTATGGCTGTTCCTGAAACATAATTTGATCCATCGCTAGATAAAAATACAGCAATACCACCTAAATCATCTGGTTCTCCCCATCGACCAACTGGAGTCCTTTCTTCAACTCTAGCTTGTAATTCAGGTATATCAATTCTTGCCTGCCTTGTTAGCGTAGTATCTATATAACCAGGTAAAACTGCATTCACTTGGATGTTATCTTTAGCCCAAGCATTTGCTAGGCTTTTAGTTAATTGAACAACGCCACCTTTACTTGCTGAATATGCACTACCTAGCGGAGCTCCAAACAAAGAATGCATTGAACCTATATTGATTATTTTACCACTATCAAGTGCTTTAAAGTGTTTAAAACAAGCTTTAGAACAGGTAAACATACTTATCAAGTTTGTATCTATAATTGATTTCCATTCCTGCAATTCATATTCCTCAGGTCTTTTTCTTATATTTGTTCCTGCATTATTAACTAAAATATTTAATTTACCAAAATGAGCTACTGTATCATCGATTAACTTGTTGCAAGATACCTCGTCAACAACATCAACAATTAATGAAGTCGAATCTATATCTAACGACTGTAATATTTTTATGGATTGATCATTTTTTTCTTGGTTTCTTCCAGCAACAACAATTTTTGCGCCAGCTTCTCCTAATGCTTTCGCCATCGCCAAACCAATACCACCATTTCCTCCAGTAACAAGAGCAACTTTTCCTGTTAAATCAAAAAGTTTCATTTTTAAATATCCTTTCTTATTTACCAATTTTCTTTTGAAGTTCTTACGTCTAGTTCAAAGGTCCACGCATTCTTATTCTGATTATAAAGAAACATATATGCGTCTGTAACACTTTCAATATCAATTAATTTTCCATCTTTTACTCTTTGATCAAAATCAGGAAGCCTTTGTTTAATTCTCTCGCCTGCAAGACCTCCGTCAACTATTACATGACCAACATGAATTCCATTTTCTGCATATTCTTTTGCAATGGCTTGGGCTAAATTTCTTAATGCTCCTTTTGCTGAATTAAATGCTCCAAAGTTTGATTTACCTCTTAAAGAGGCACTTGCGCCAGTAAAAATAAGAGTTCCAGTAGTTTTTTCTTTTAAGAAAGTTTTGATAACCTCTTTTGCAAATAGAAATCCTCCAAAACAACTAGTTTCCCAGCTTTCTTTAAAATAAGAAGCATCCATGTCAATTATTTTACCTGGTCTATTGTTACCAACATTATAAACTGCAAAGTCTAATCCACTCCCTACAAACTTCATCATATTTTTAACGTGTTCTTCATTAGTTGTGTCAATTACTAAAGATTTTGCCTTGTTTCCATCTTGTATTATACTATTTACAACTATATCCAAATTATCTTTAGTTCTACCTGCCACAAACACTTCAAAGTTATTATTAGCAATTTTTTTACATAATTGTGCCCCAAGACCATTTAATGGACCAACACCTATAACTAAAGCTTTTTTCATAATTTTCTTATCCTCTATTTTTAGTCAACATAAGAATTAATCCTATTTAAAATATTACCTAACCTTATTTTGAGATCTAATAACTGATTTTTTAAATTATTATTTTCTTTTTTTAATTTTTTTATCTTGTTCTTTAACAACATATTATTCAAATCTTTATTACTTGGTTTATTTTTTGACTTATCTGCTTTACAAGAATTATAGATAGTAATTTCTTTTGCTGAAGTCCCTTGCAAAACGCATTCATGAGACATGCTTGCATTGGAGACTAGGATGAAAAATAAAAAATAAAAAATCTTCATAATATTGCTTCTTTTAAATTAAATTAATATCGTATAATTACATATTAGCTATATAATAAACAAGAGGTAAAAATGTACGCTAGAATAGCTGAATTTCAATCAAGCTCTAAAGTAAATTGTGATATGTTAGTAGCTTTCTTTCAAAATGTTATGATCCCAAGAAATATTAAAAATGGTCAATTGAGTTGTGAAATATATAGAGTATCTGAAACAACTGGTTTTGTAATATCTTCTTTTAAAAATAAAAATGATGCAAACAAGATAATGAAAATCATGTCTGAAGAATTAAACGAAGTTAAAGGAAATACTAGGATCAAGCTTCTTGAAGGTGAAAGAGTTTTAAGAGTAGATCAATAAATTGACCTTTATTCAAAATAAATATCTAAAACATTATGTTGGTTATGACTCAATTTTTAATGAAATTGATAAAGCATGCTCTGTGAACCTTGAAAACAATATAGCATTTGATGTTATAAAATATGATGTAAATAAATATCAAATTAAAATAGCTTTAGCGGGAGTGTTATCAAATCAAATTTCAATTAACACTTCAAATAACCTTCTTATTATTAATGTGTCAGAAAGAGAAAATAAACGAAAATCAGATTATATTCATAAGGGCATTCGAAATAATGTAATCCAGCAAATTTTTCAATTAGAACAGACCATTGAAGTTAAAGAAGCCGAGTTAAATAACGGGATACTTAAAATAGATCTCTTCAAAAAAGATATAAATAACAAAATCAAAAAATATATACAGATTTCAGAAGAATAATCGCCCAATGATTTTGTAATTTAATAATTTGTAATATATAATGAGTAAAATTTAGGAATTAGGGAAAATTAATAATGAATCATATGATTGATACAAATAAATTAAAAAGCCAAATAACTGAAGAAGAATGGAAGTTGCGATTAGATTTAGCTGCAACATATAGACTTATAGCTCTTTATGGTTGGGATGACTTAATTTACACTCATGTTTCTTTAAGAATACCTGGTCCAGAACATCATTTTCTTATTAATCCATATGGATTAATGTTTGATGAAATAACAGCCTCAAGCTTGGTTAAAATTGATCTTAATGGGAATGCTGTGATAGACACTCCATATGAGGTTAATCCAGCTGGTTTTACTATTCACAGCGCAATCCATTCTGCACGTGATGATGCACAATGCGTACTTCATCTTCATACTAATGACGGAGTTGCAGTATCAATCCAAAAAGATGGCTTGTTACCAATTAGCCAAACATCTATGTTAATTCATCCCCATGTTGCATATCATGATTATGAGGGACTTGCTCTCGATCATAGTGAACGAGAAAGATTAGTAGCAGATATAGGTGATAAAAATCTTTATATACTTCGAAACCACGGAACTCTATCTGTAGGTCAAACCTGTGGAATAGCTTTTATGGGGATATATTTCCTTGAAAGAGCTTGCACTGCTCAAATAAGAGCACAAGCTGCTGGAAATATTAATTTACCTTCTAAAGAAGCTATAAAAACTACTCAAGATCAATCTATTGGAATGTTTGATTTAGGTAGAGATAGATTAGCATGGCCTGCATTACTAAGAAAACTTGATAGACAATCACCTGACTATAAGAACTAAAAGGCTGATTTAGCTCCACCTGTTTTTTGAGTTGTAAAAATAGAACCATAGTCTGGCGCTGGCGGAAGCGGTAATACTACAGGAACACTCTCCATTCTTGGTTGATAGCTTACATTTCCACAAAGCATTTGTCTTTCCATTTGGTTACATAAATCAATAGGATTTGTGTTATTTAAATAAGCTCCAACACCTACTAAAGGCCACGCATCAGCAGAATTACATTCATAAAAAAGCATTAATCTATCCTTATTACTATTATTAGGTGCAGAACCATGTAGGGTTCTAGCATGATGAATAGTCATTGATCTCGCTTTGCCTGTTAAAGTAACAGCTTTTGATATATCAAAATTTTTATCATTAGGGTCAATTGCTCCACAAAAAACACCATTATTATTATGACTTAAAACAGGACCTTTATGACTTTTAGGTATAACCATTAAAGGTCCATTATCAAAATCAACGTCATTTATCATAAGCCCTAAAGCAAGCACATTGTCATTTGTATGAGGGTAAAAAGCCCAATCTTGATGCCATTCTACAGCAGCACCTCCACCAGGAGCTTTTGTATTCAATTTACTAGTTTTCAAAGATATATCTTTCCCAAGCAGGTCAATGAGTATATTTTCTATCTTAGATTCTTTTAAAATATCCCAAAAAAATGGTGTATGTTGATGAGGTTGCTTAACCCGTTTTAATCTTGGGTTATGCGCAGTATGACCTTCTTCTAAATCAAAAATATTATCATTTTCTTTTATAGCTTTAGATTTTTCAAAGAAATCATCTACAATCTTAAGCATTGCACTCAGTTGATCTTCTGAAATTACATCTTCAACTAATACGTAACCTTCATTATTATAAAATTCAATCTGGTCATTGGATAAAATCATTAACATCTCCCTAAACAATAATTAAACATGTATATAATTGTTTTAAGATCTAAAAATTTATATGTTAATCAAATAACTTTGAAGAGCAACAAATAATGAAAAATAATCTAATAGATTTAGACAGTCGTGAAGCCTGGTTTAGGCTAATAATAATTTTTACAATGAGTATAATTGGAACCGCTGGTATGTGGTCAGTAGTTATCATTATGCCAACTATTCAAAATGAATTTGATCTTGATAGAGCAGCTTCAACTTATCCTTATGTAGCTACAATGTTTGGTTATGGGATTGGTAACGTTATCATAGGTAGGATGCTGGATAAAATCGGGATTAAAAAGCCTATTATTTTTGCTTTAATTTTGTTGATTTTCTCATATTTACTATCAACATTAGCAAACGACATTTTATGGCTTTCATTTGTTCAATTTTTTTTAGGTTTCTCTGCAGCAGCTTTTTTTGGGCCTATGATGGCAGATATATCGCAGTTTTTTTATAAAAGGAAAGGGCTTGCAGTTTCTCTGGTAGCAAGTGGACAGCATTTGTGTGGTGCAATTTGGCCTTTTTTAATTAAAGATTTCCTTTTAGACGGAGAATGGAGGCATGCTCATCTTTTCATTGCATTAGTTTGTAGTATAATCATACCAATTTTGTTTCTTTTAATTGGTAATAAAAAACCATTCTTAAATAAAAATATCGACCAAATAGCGCCAAAACTTAATGTGAATTCAAGCTTGAAATTATCAATCAGTAATAAAAATATTCAGACTTTACTTATGTTTGCAGGTGTTTTTTGCTGTGTTGCAATGTCAATGCCGCAAGTTCATATTGTACCATTATGTATTGATAATGGATTTGGTTTAGCAGTTGGGACTGAAATTTTATCTTATATGTTATTTGCAGCTGTAATGAGCAGAGTTATATTTGGTTATTTATCTGATAAATTAGGACCAATTCAAACTTTGATTTTATGTTCAACTCTCCAAGCAGTTTCACTTTCACTGTTTTTACCTTTTGATAGCCAAATGTCACTTTATATAGTTGCTATATTTTTTGGACTGTCCCAAGGAGGCATAGTACCTATATATGCTGTTATAATTAGTAAATTTCTACCTGCAAATGAAGTTGCTGAGAGAGTTGGGCTTCTTATTTTTGCTACAATAATTGGTATGTCATTAGGCGGTTGGCTTTCTGGAGAAATTTATGATTATACAAATTCATATAGATTAGCGTTTTTAAATGGAATTTTTTGGAATATAATTAATCTTGGCATAATGATTTATCTATATTTATTATATAAACAATCATTAAAAAAATTGGTGGTAGAATGAAATTAGAAGATACTATGCATTTTTTATGGAATAAATACTTAGAAACTAAAGATATGAGATATTTAGCTGAAGCATGTGAAAAAGCTCCTTTTTTTGGACAAGAAGATATGGGTAAAGAAATAGCTACAATTTTAAGAAATTATAAAAAATGATTGAAGCTAAATCAATTTTAGATTTCTGGTTTATAGAATGTTCACCTAAAATGTGGTTTAAAAAAAGTGACGAATTTGACGCTTTAATTAGAAATAGATTTCTTAAATCAATAAAAAAATCATTAAAAACAAACATTGACGATGTAAATATTGCTTTAGATACTTATCTTTCTCTTATTATTTTGTTGGACCAGTTTACAAGAAATGTTTTTAGAAATAGCTCCAAATCTTTTGAAGGAGATAATAAAGCTGTAAAATTGACTAAGATTGCTATTGATAACAATTTTATCAAAGGATCAAATCATCATTATAATAGTTTTTTTTTAATGCCACTTATGCATAGTGAAAACATCTTAGATCATAAGTTAGGTTTGCCACTTTTTAAAAAATTTACTAATGAGAACACATTTAAATTTGCTTTAAAACATAAAGACATTATTGATAAGTTTGATCGGTTTCCTCATAGAAATAATGTTTTAGGTAGAATTTCAACTAAATCAGAATTAGAGTTTTTAAAATTACCAGGTAGTAGGTTTTAATATTAAAATGGTTTCCATAATAAAAAATATAAAAATTGGTTCCCAACCATCAATTTCGGTTGATTACATCGGCCAAGGTGAAATGGTTATTTTTCTGCATGGTATAGGAGGTAATAAGAAAAATTGGGAAGCTAATCTTCCATTTTTTTCAAAAAAATTCTTATCAGTTGCATGGGATACACGTGGATATGGTGAAAGTGAAGACTATTCTGGAGATTTCATTTTTGAAGATATCTTAGACGACCTTAAAAGAGTTTTAGACTATTTCGATCGCGACAAGGCTCACATCGTTGGACTTTCAATGGGGGGACAAATTGCTACGCTTTTTTATGAAAAATATCCTAATTGTGTAAAGACGCTTACTTTGTGCGACACTCATTTTGGTTTATCAAACTTGGACAAAAATGAGGTTAAAAAATTTATTAATTCAAGAAAAGAGCCACTCTTAAATGGTAAAGAACCAAAGGATATAGCTCCATCTTGTAGCATCATCGTTGATAGGTGACATGGAAAACAAACCTGCATACGAAAAACTTGTTAATTCAATCTCACTTCTTCACAAAGAAAGTTATCTTAAAACAATTGATACATCAATGAGGACTGAACATCGTCATATTTTCAAAAAAATAGATGTGCCAACATTAATTATGGTTGGGGAGCTTGATACTTTAACGCCTCCATCTATGGCATTGGAGATTCAAAAAGAAATTAAAAACAGCAATATTATAATTATACCACATGCTGGACATCTAATTAATATTGAACAGCCTAAAAAATTTAATAAAAGCTTAATGTCTTTCTTAGACAATTAAATAATCAAATGGGTTTTTTGATTATAAAAGCTAAATTATTAGCAGGCATTTCAACAGTTTGTTATGTTGAAAACCTATTTTAAAAATAATTCTAATAAGTTAACGTCATTTTTATAACCTAATGTATTGTTGCGTTTTCTAATACTCGTGTGAAAATCAATATCCCCTTTACTAGTTAATTTGCCATTACGCATAAAAGGACCATAAATAATTAAAAAACCGTTGGGAGCTAAAGCAGAGAAAATTTCATTTAATAATACTTTTGTATCTTTTAAACTAATTAAATGGAGTAAATTGATTATTAAAATAAAGTTTTGATTAGGAAATTTTCTAGACCACCCTTCTTTGGTTGCATTCAAATGACATGGAGGTTTAATGTTTTTTGTATAGTTGTCTGACAACCAATAATTTATACTTTTAATACGTTCTTTATCTAAGTCAGACGGTTGCCAAATTATATCTTTAAACTTAGACCCAAGTTGAATTATATGTTGACCGGTACCACTAGCAATTTCAAGAGCTTTACCTGAATTTGGAATAAATTTTGTAATAAGTTCTATAATAACTGAAGAATTACGATAAGCTGATGGCGAATAAAGGCGTCCATTTATATCAGTGATCGGAACATTTAATCCTTCTGTGTTATTATGCGAAACCATTAACTAAAAAACTCTCTGTTTTTAATATTTTATAATATATATCAGGTTAATAAAAGCCTGATTGCTAACCCTACTAATATTATTTGAAATATAAGAGTAAAAAAATTATTACTAATTTTATTTAAAAAAATTTGTCCAACCCTGCTTCCTAATAAAGTTGCAGGTATTATCATAAGAAAAGTTTCTATATATTCGTAGAAAGAAAATCCTATGAATGTAAAACCAATTATTTTAATTAAATTACCAATAAGACCAAAATAACCTAAAGTACCTACGATAGATTTTTTTTCTTCTATACTTTGTCTAACTATAACAGCTAAAAGTGGTGCAATAACTCCAACTAAAATATTAAAAATACCTGTAAAAAAACCAACTAAGTAATAAATATTCGAAGGAATTTTGATTTTCTTAAAACTTTTTAAGTTTTGAAATCCAATAGCCAATAAAATAAACAAACCTATTAAATTTTTTATATAATCTTGATCAATACTTTGAAATATTTTGAGCCCTATATAAACACCTAAAGGTAACAATACAGAAAATTTAAATATTATTTTCCAATTTACATATTTTCTTAATAACCATGTTCGTGTCATGTTAGAAGAAAGTTGGATTACACCATGAACTGGAATAGCCTCTGCTGGATTCATAAATTGAAGCATCGCTGCTAATAGAACTGTCCCACCTCCGGCTCCGGCGATTGATGTCATTAAAGCTGTAAAAAAAGATAATACAGTCAAAATAATATTTTCTGACATAGTTATTTCTAACATTTAGAGTATATCTTTTGATTGAATATTCATTTTAAGGTTTTCAATTAATTAAGTTTTAATATTATTTAAAAATTAGAATTATAAATAGTTATTACTAAATTTAATAAGGTTTGTCTTTTGAAAATAGAAATTAAAACTGTTATAAATTCAATTAATAATAACGAGGGTAACTTATGTGTTGATATATTTAAAAGAAATAATCAAACATTTGGATTTGAAGAATATAGAAGAGATCCTGAAACGAATTCTGGTTGGTACAAAATTGGATTTTATAGCAATAAAGTATTTAAAAATGATACTGAAGCTTTAAAGTATGCCAAGAAACAAATATCATGGTTAAAAAATAAAATATGAAAATTGTGAGTTTATTACCTGCAGCTACAGAAATTCTTTGTGATATGGGTCTGGCAGAATATATAAGTGCTGTAAGTCATGAATGTGACTATCCATCAACAATAAATAATAAATTAAAAATCACTTCGAGTATAATCCCTCATAACATCAATCAAAATGCAATTGATAAATTGGTAAAAGAGGCTGTTAAAAATAATATTCCACTTTATGAAGTAGATAATGAACAACTTAATAAAATTAATCCTGATTTAATAATTACTCAAGGATTATGTGATGTGTGTTCAATTTCAGAAGATAAAATACAAGCAACATTAAAAAATAACTTATGTACATTATCATCAAGTACAGAAATTATTTCATTAAATGGTATTACTTTTGATGAAATATGTTCAGATATTCTAACGGTTGGCATAGCCGTTAATAAAGAAGAAATTGCACAAAAATTGATAAAAGAAGCTGTTGGTACCAAGCACAAAATTACCAAAGAAAGAAGTAGCAATAGTTTACTTCTTCTTGAATGGATAGACCCTTACTTTAGTGCAGGTCATTGGATACCTGAACAAATTGAAATGGCTGGTTTTACCTCTTCGATTGGGAAAAAAGGTGAAAAATCAAAGCAGCTTTCTGCTGAAGAAATTATTAAAAAAAATCCTGATTATATAGGACTAATTTGCTGTGGTTATAATCTTGAAGAAAATATTTTGTTTTCACAAAAAATATATCAGGATGAAAGAATAAACCATTTAAGTGCTATAAAAGAAGAAAGAGTATTTGCCTTCGATTCTAATTCTTATTTCAGTAGACCCTCACTCCGCATATTAGAAGGAGTAAAACAATTGAAAAAAGCAATTCTACAAAATGATAAAAAATTTCATTGCAAAAGACGTTAAATTTTATAAATAACTGGAAATTCTTTTCCTGTTAATTTATCACCAGTATTAAGTTTTATATTCTCAAAAGGTGGGGATCCCTTACCTTTTCTATCTATAAAAACGGCATCATCCCCAACTATTCTTGCAGAAAAAACTCTTCGTCTAGAATTTTTATTAACATTTTCAGACGCTCCATGTAATGTTCTAAAATCAAAAGCAACAGCGTCCCCTGCTTTGATATCCCAACTTAAAATCTCATAATCTTTTCTATTAGAATTTATATCAGGAACATCCTCAGAATTATCATTTTCATATAAATCGTTTCCGTTAAATCTCTTTGGTTTATGTAAGACATTAGATAAATGTGATCCTGCAATACACTCAAGACAACCTTCTTTGGATATGTCATCCAAAGCTATCCAAAAACTCACAGACTGCGCACCATCAACACAATAATAAGGTTTGTCTTGATGCCACGGAGTAACTATTGACGATCCTGGTTCTTTAACTAAAACATGATCATGAAAAAGTTGTGATTGCTTTGATTTCATCAACTTTGAAGCATAAAACCCTAATTTTGATTTAAAAACAAAATCCTTAAACTCAGGAATTCTATCCCAATTAACTAAATCTTGAAAAAAAGGTGCTGTACCATCATCTGGGGTATAAGATCTCTCCCTAACACTAGGATTTTCTATTAGTTTGTCTACGCCAATTCTTAATTCATCAAGCCAGTCAATGAACATTCCTTTGCATAGAACAGCGCCATCTCTTGAAAAATCTTCTATTGTTTTGTTATCTATAAATTCCATCCCATTCCTTCACTGGTTCTAACTTACCATCTTTACCTAATTTTGGTCTGTTTTTAGTAAACGTATTTTCAGATCCAACAA
The DNA here is from genome assembly GCA_905181795.1 of uncultured Planktomarina sp. Taxonomy (GTDB): domain Bacteria; phylum Pseudomonadota; class Alphaproteobacteria; order Puniceispirillales; family Marisalimonadaceae; genus Marisalimonas. The sequence goes on from CAJIZD010000009.1 coordinate 18,569, forward strand.
CTCCATAATCCATATATCCTAAACGCACTAAGGGGCGTGCGGCAGAAGCATTAAAAAGACCATCTTTTATAAATTTATCATTGATATAAATGCCAACGACTTGACCAAAAATAACATAATTTCCTGTGCCTTTATCTCTATCCACATTTGGGAGGTCTACAGTTTTCCAATGTTTACACTCAAGAGCAGCTGCTGCCTCTGAAACAAACGGAGCTGATACAAAATTACCAATTTTAGGATTTAAACCTGCTAACTTAAATTCATCAACTTCCGGCCCTGCTGGAACAGAACTGCCATTCATATGGTCAAACAACTCTTCAGTTGCAATCGATACAGTAAACTCACCAGTTTCTTCAATATTTTTAACAGAATCTTTAATGTCTACAGAAGAAAACATAACGTAGTGAGGTCTGTCAGCAATAGCATTAAAGTAACTATAAGGAGCTAAATTATAATTACCGGCTTGAGAACAACTTCCTATCCAACCTATTGGTCTAGGTGCAACAATTGCTTTAAAGGGATCATGAGGTAAATTGTGATTGTTTTTAATAGTGTCATAATGCATTCTTGTGTCCAATCGGATTCATAATTGATCTCTAAAAATAAACAATATTAATGAAAAGTATAGGATATTTTTTTAGAATGGATGTATCTTATAAATTAACAAATAAATACGGTGCATTATGAAAAATCAGACAATAAATACAATTGGGTTTATTGGGTTAGGCGTCATGGGAAACTCCATGTGCAAAAACTTACTCCAAAACAAAAATTGGTCAATTATGGTTAACGACATAAACAAAAATAAAGAAGAAGATTTACATAACCATGGAGCAATTATTGCGTCTGATATTGAAGATCTTTTTGATAAATCTGATGTGATTATAACGTGTCTTCCTGGAGGAAGTTTTGTTTATGAAATGTACTTTGGTAAACAGAACATAATATCTTTTATAAAACGAAATAAATACATTGTAGATATGTCAACTTCTCAACCAGATCTAATGGTTAAATTAAATGTTGAGATCAAAAAGAAAAATTCTTTTTTTGCTGATGCTCCTATAGGAAAAACAAGGCAAGCTGCTATAGACGGAACACTTGCTATAATGGTTGGATCAGATTTAGATACTTTTAAACATTTACTGCCTATTTTTAATTTAATGGGAGAAGATATTATGCATTGCGGAGACGTTGGATCTGGTCAATTAACGAAAATAATGAATAATATGATACTTTTTGAGACAGTAGTTGCACTTAGTGAAGCTGCTAATATTGCAGAAAAATATGGTATGAATGTTAGTAAACTATTTAATAATATAACTAAATGTTCTGGAGACAGCTTTGCACTTAAAAACCATGGGATCAAAAGTATTGCAAAAGATCACTTCCCTTCCCCAGCTTTTTCTTCTGAATATGCGTTAAAAGATTTATCTTACGCCTTAGAGCTTGGAAATAAATTAAAGATAAAATTACCTGGTGCCGAAACAGCAAAAAAACTGCTTCAGACAAGTATAGAACAAGGTGACAAAGATCTGTATTTTCCAGTAATTAAAAAATATTTAAAATAGATTTATCCTCTACCAACAAAAGGCATTTTATTTGCCATAACTGTCATATTCAATACATTTACTGTAACTGGTAGTTTAGCCATATATAATACTGCCTCTGCAATATGAATTGAGTCTATGACTGGTTCAACACTCATTTCACCAGTCGCTTGAGGCACACCTTCTTTCATTCTAGCTGTCATAGGTGTCTCTGCATTACCTATATCAATTTGACTACATGCAATATCATACTTTCTACCATCTAAAGAAATCGTTTTAGTCATTCCTGTAACTGCATGCTTAGTAGCTGTATAAGGAATAGAACCAGGTCTAGGGGTAGCAGATGACACACTCCCATTATTAATAATTCTACCACCTTGAGGAGTTTGTTTTCTCATTAAAGCAAATGCATATTTTGCACATAAAAACATTCCATTAAGGTTTATATCAACTACACTCTTCCAATTTTCAAATGGCATTTCATCAATTGATTGTGCAGGAACACCTATGCCTGCATTATTGAATAAGATGTCAATTCTAGCGTGTTTTTCTTCTATAATTTTGAATGAATTTTCTACAGCTTTTGGATCGCTAACGTCACATTGTAATATTTCTGTGTGTCCAGAACATAATTCCTGAGTTTCAATCAATTTATCTTTACGTCTTCCTACTAAATAAACAATAATACCTTCTTTAGATAGGACTTCCGAAACTCTTCTACCAACACCAGTTCCTGCTCCAGTAACCATTGCAATTTTTGACATTTTTAATTTCCTCTTACTTAAACGCTAGCTATTTTCATTAACATGTATAATACTATGATAACATTTACTACCGAAAAAAAATACTACTTAGAATAAAATATTATGACCAAAAAAGTATATATAGGATGCGGTGCAGGGTTTTCTGGTGACAGATTTGACGCGTCCATTCCAATCGTTAAAGAATTTAAAAAAATAACAGCACCTAAATATTTAATGTTTGAAGTACTTGCTGAAAGAACTTTAGCAATTGCCCAACAATTTAGAATCAAAAATCCAGAAGAAGGATATTCTCCATTTTTGGATTCATACATAACTCCTATATTAGACGATTGTCTTGAGAACAATATCAAGATTATATCAAATATTGGTGCTGCAAACCCATTGGGCGCCGCCAAAAGAATACTTGAAATTGCAAAAAAACAAAATACCAGGCCTCCTAAAATTGGAGTTGTTATAGGTGACGACTTATTAGAATATATGTCTAGTGAAGAAATATTAAGTAGTCCTACTGTCGAAGGGTTAGACTTTTCTAACAATAAAATAACTGCCGCCAATGTATATCTTGGCGCTCAACCAATAGCAGACGCATTAGAAAAAAATGTAGATATAGTTGTGGTTGGTAGAACAGTTGATAGCGCGCTAGCTTTAGGGCCATTGTTATATGAATATAAATGGAAACCCAACCAGCTCAACTTAATTGGTTCGGGAACTATATGTGGGCACCTTTTAGAATGTGGCGCTCAAGTTACAGGCGCCTATTTTGCTGACCCAGGCTTTAAAGATGTTCCTGATCTTGCGAATGTTAGGCTTTCCAATAGCAGAGTTTAGTGAGGATGGATCTTTTGTAATAACTAAACCTGAAGGAACAGGAGGTTTAGTTAGCAAGGCTACTGTAACAGAACAGCTATTATACGAAACACATGATCCCTCATGTTATTTAGTACCTGATGTAACTGCTGATATGACTAATTTGATATTAGAAGATGACGGTGCAAACAGAATTCTTGTTAAAGGTGGAGCTGGGAAAAAACCTCCTGAAAAATTAAAAGCGACTATTTGTAGTGATAATGGATTTATGGGCGAAGCTGAGATAAGTTATGCAGGTCCAAACGCCCTTGCTAGAGCTAAACTTGCTGGTAATGTAATAAATGAAAGAGTGCAAACTTTAGGTTTACAGGGTCAAATACGAACAGAAATAATTGGTGCTGGTTCTGTTCATTTCTCTATGGATGAGACCCCTTCATATGAACTTACAAATGATGGAGACTATAGAGTAAGAACATCTGCAATATACCCTCATAAAGAGCAAGCTCAACAAATGATCGACGAAGTTTTATCTTTATATTGTTGTGGGCCAGCTGCAGGTGGTGGTGCTCGAGCGTACGTTACAGCTCAATCTTCTACAGCATCTATTCTTGTAAATAGACAATTGGTAGATCCAAACATAAAAATTAGAATCTTATAGAAATAAAATTGAGGTATTTATGAAAACAATAAATTTACCTGTTCATGCAATTGCTCATGCAAGAGCTGGTGATAAAGGAGATGTGTCAAATATCTCACTAATTGCATATTTAGATAATGGTTGGCAATTAATACATTCTTTGGCAACAGAAGAGGCTGTTTTAAATATATTTAAACATTTAGGAGCGACAAAAGTGGATAGGTATGAATTACCTGGATTAAAAGCTCTAAATTTTGTAATACAAAATGCACTAGGTGGTGGTGTTAATAGTTCATTAAGATTAGATAGACATGGTAAAACTTTATCTTCTCATTTACTAAATGAACTAGTTTTACCAATAACTGAGAATATGATACCTATAAATTCTCCCTATTTAAAAAAATTTAAGGATTAAAAAATGAAAGAAGCTGGATCTTTACTAGTAGAGTTATTAGAAAATCAAAAAGTTGATAGAGTCTTCTGTGTGCCTGGTGAAAGTTATTTGTCGGTAATGAATGGTCTTCAAGAAACCTCAATAGAAACTATTTTATGCAAACATGAAGGTGCAGCTTCTATAATGGCCGAAGCAGATGGAAAGCTCACTGGTAGGCCAGGCATTGCTTTCGTAACAAGAGGACCTGGAGCTACGAATGCCGCTGCAGGTATTCATATTGCGCAACAAGACAGTACTCCTATGATACTTTTTGTAGGACAAATTGGTAAAGAAATGTATGGTCGTGATGCGTTTCAAGAGGTAGATTATCAACAATTTTTTGGAGGTATGGCAAAATTAGTAGTTGAAGTTCAACAAGCTGAGAGATTACCTGAAATTGTATCACGCGCTTATCATACAGCTATGTCAGGAAGACCTGGGCCTGTAATAATAGCCTTGCCAGAGAATATGCTTACAGAAAAAATTGATGAAAAAGCAACAAGTTTTATTGATCAAGTTTCTTCGGCTCCTTCAACTAAAGATTTAGCACAGTTTATTGAAGAAATTAAAGCTGCGGAAAACCCTGTGCTTGTTTTAGGTGGATCTATATGGTCTGAAGAAGCAGAAAAAGATTTAGCTTCTATTTCTGAAATGCTTGGATTATCAATTTTAACATCTCACAGAAGACAAAGTCTTTTTAATAATTTACATAAAAACTATGGTGGAGATCTAGGTTTAGGGGTAAATCCAAAATTAATTAATCGTATAAATGAAAGTGACTATATTGTATTGCTGGGAGCCCGATTAAGTGAAAACCCTTCACAAGGATTTTCTCTGTTTGGTATTCCAGAACATAATAAAAAAATAGTACACATTCACCCAGGTCCCGAAGAAATTGGAAGAATATATAACCCTCATCTCGGGATTGTTTCTAACCCAATAGATTTTGTAAGTGCTTTAAATAATGCCCTAAAAGGGCTAAACACTAAACCATCACCTATAAAAGAAGAAAAAACAAATCAAGCTCATGAAGATTATATTGATTGGGGTGATATGCCACTTGAGGCTCCAAATTCAGGTGTTGATCTCACATCTGCGTTTAGAACATTAAGAAAAGAAATAGAACCTAATACTATAATTACAAATGGTGCAGGTAATTATGCTGTTTGGGGACATAGATTATTTAGGTTTACTAAACTCAGAACTCAACTTGCGCCTATTTCAGGTTCGATGGGATACGGACTCCCTGCTGCCATAGCTGCTAAATTACGTTTTCCTGATCAAATGGTAATTGCTCTTGCAGGTGATGGTTGTTTTCAAATGACTGAAAATGAGTTTGCAACAGCAGTTCAATATAATGCTGCAGTCATTGTCTTGGTTATTGACAATGAGATGTATGGGACTATTAGAATGCATCAACATAAAAGCTATAAAGGAAAATATAAACATACTGGCTTAGTTAATCCTAATTTTGCCGATTTAGCTAAAGCCATGGGTGGTCAAGGATATTCGGTAGACAACACTGAAGACTTTTATGATATTTTTGTTGAAGCTACTAAATGGGCAAAGAAAAACAACCTACCTGCTTTACTCCATATAAAAACAGGTTCAGAAATGGTTCTACCTGGTAAACGCTTTAGTGCGCTTTAGCACTCAATTTAAATTATTTAATTTAAAATTGTTACCTAAAACAACTTTTTGATTTTTTAATTCTTTAACGTTTTCAGCACATACTTGTTCCATAATATTTGATAGTTCATCTTTTAAAATATCGTGAACATGATTAGCTCCTTTAGCACCTAATGCAGCTAATCCAATAATAAAAGGTCTGCCAGTCATAACAAAATCTGCACCAAGCATTAATCCTTTACAAATATCTTGTCCTGAATAAAAACCTGAATCAATAATAATTGGAAACTTAGATCCAACTTTTTTCCTTATTTCAGGTAAAATTTGCAATGTACTTGGCGCTATGTCTAGTTGACGACCACCATGATTTGAAAGATATATAGCATCAACAAATTTAGTTGTTTTAATTGCATCTTCAATATCCATTAATCCTTTTAAAATAATTGGACCTTTCCAAATATCACGAACTTCTTTTAAATAATCCCAATCTAAATAACGTTGCATTTGACTTCCAGCAAATCCAGCTTTGGATTTAGCATTACCATGCCAACTACCATCACTATATTGATCCATGGTGCCAAAAGCAGGAATACCATTTATTAAGGTTCCTATTGACCAAGATGGACAAATTGCTGCTTGAAAAAAAGTTCTCAAGTTATTTTTAGGAGGTACAGAAACGCCTGCCATTCTTAGTCTTTCCCTCCTACTAGAAGCTGGTATATCAGCAGTAATTATAAGAGTTTTAAAACCAGAATTTTTAGCTCTTTTTAGTAAGTCATTTCTAATTGCTTTATCAGCTGGTGGATAAAGTTGAAACCACCCATTTCCATCTAAATGCTTTCCAACTTCTTCAACAGAAGTGCAAGACACAGTTGATAAAGAAAAAGGTATATTATTTTTTACAGACATTTTGGAAAGTGCTATTTCAGCACCAGGCCACATTAAACTTGTCATCCCAACTGGTGCCATTCCAAAAGGTGCATCATATTCATAACCAAACAATTTTGTTTTTAAATTAGGATTTACTGTACCTTTAAGGTATTGAGGGACTAAGAAAACTTCATTAAATGCTTTTCTATTATTCTCTAACGCTTCATCATAACCAGTCCCTGCAAATAAATACTCCGCAGCAAAATGAGGCATTCTTCTTTTTGCAACACCAACCATATCACTAACTCTTGGGTATTTATCAACCAGACTAGACAAAGCTTTCTCCATAAATATAATAATGTTATATGTTTAACATGTTATTTTTTAAAATAATAATCTTTAAAATAATAGTAATAAAATTAATTATACAACCTAGAAAGATTAATTAATGATTGAAAATCCTCCATTGATACAGATTAAAAAATCTAAAAATAGAAATAGACCTTCTCAAAAGCAAATTGATTCTTTCAAAGATATCCCCACTAGCTTTATTTGTGATGCTTTAAGTGGTTACGCAGCCTTAGATCCAGCGATTAAACCATTATCAATACCTGGTAAGACTGTAAATCATATAGTAGGTCCAGCACTTACTGTTTTTTCTGGAGCGGCAGATGTGCTTGGTATGGCAATAGCTTTAAGTGAAATTCAAGAAGGAGATATAGTTGTAAATTGTGTAAATGGATTTCAGGGGACAGCAGCAGTTGGTGACCGTATTGCAGGAATGATTAGAAATAACGGTGGCAAAGGACTTGTAACAGATGGTCCAATGAGAGATTTAAATGGTATTATTGAAACTGGCTTGGACTGTTTCTGCACAGGTTTAAACCCAAACTCGCCATATAATAGTGGCCCTGCAAAAATTGGCTACTCTATTGACATTGGAGGGAAAACAGTTAACAGCGGTGATATAGTCGTAGCTGATACAGACGGAGTAGCTGTAGTTCCTTTTGATAAAATTGATGAAGTTATAAATAAATTACAAAGAATAGTTGAAGTTGAAAATGCTATGGATAAACAAGTATCTGAAGGTCTTAAAATTTCTCAAAAAGCTCTAGATTTTATTAATAGTGACCAAGTGATGTACACTGATTAATTTATCTACTGATAAACTTTTCCATCAGTGATATTTTGCAAAAACTCCATTGAAATATTCTGGTTAATATCAATAACTTTAAAGCCTTCTTTTGTTATATCTATTACGGCGTAATCAGAATAAACTCTTGATACTACACCTGCACCTGTGAGAGGTAATGTACAGGTTTGAACCAATTTAGGCTTACCTTCTTTTGTAATATGTTGTGTCATAACAAAAACATTTTTTGCACCTGCAACCAAATCCATAGCGCCACCCACAGCTGGAATCCCTTTACCTGTAGACCAATTGGCAAGATCTCCATTTATAGAAACTTCCATCGCACCAAGGACACAATAATCTATATGACCTCCTCTTATCATAGAAAAACTGTCTGCATGATGACAAAAACTTCCACCAGGCAAAATCGTAACTGGTTTTTTTCCTGCATTAATTAAATCCAAATCAATTTCGTTTTCATTTGGTGTAGGACCCATTCCCAATAAACCATTTTCAGAGTGATAAATAATTTCACGATCTTCTTTAATATGCTGTGAAACAAGTTCGGGCATTCCTATGCCAAGGTTAACATAAGAAGCATGTGGTAAATCATTAGCAATTTTTGACGCAATAGAATTCCTATCCCATCCTTTAATAACATTTTTCAAGTCTGGATTTATCATGGATATATAATACCTTCCTCAATTGCATTTGACTCAATAATTGGATTTTCAACTTGGATGATTTTTTGTACGAAAATGCCTGGGGTAATTACATGCTCAGGATTGGTTTCATCTGGTTCTATAATTTTTTTGGTCTGAATTAAAGATTGCTTAGCTGCCATGCACATTATTGGATTAAAATTTCTAGCCGTTTTATTAAACGTCAAGTTTCCATATCTGTCAGCCACATCAGCTTTTATAAAAGCAAAGTCAGCGGAAAGAGCTTCTTCTAAAATGTATTTTTTGTTGTTAAAAACTTTTTCTTCTTTTCCTTTCGCTAACGGAGTTCCTACTGCAGTTGCTGTATAAAAAGCAGGTATGCCTGATCCTGCTGCTCTAATTCTTTCAGCTAAAGTGCCTTGAGGTACAACCTCTAATTCTATTTCACCGTTATTGTATAATTCAGGAAAAGTTATAGCTTTAGCTGACTTTGCAAATGAACAAATAACTTTTTTTACTTGCCTTTGACCTATCAATGCTCCTAGTCCTACTCTACCATTTCCAGCGTTGTTAGCAATAATTGTTAAATCTTTTGCACCATGATCAATTAAAGCGTGTATCAATTCAATTGGACTTCCAGCCTCACCAAAACCACCAAGCATAATTGTAGCACCATTAAAAACATCACATAACATTTCTGAGAAATCTGTTTTAACTTTGTTAATTAACATGTTAACCTTTGCTATTATTGATAATTTTTATTATAAGATATACTTTAAATTATATACTAAAAAAACATTAAACTGAATGGTAATAAATTATGAATTTTGAGTACTCAGAAAAAGAAGAAAACTTTCGTTTAGAAGTAAAAGAATGGCTTAATCAAACACTTCCAAAGTCATTATCCGAAAAAGTTAAAAAATATCAAAGGTTAACAAAAGAAGACTATGAAATTTTTATGAAAAATTTGAGTGCTAAGGGGTGGTTAGCGTGGCATTGGCCAGTGGAATATGGAGGTACTGGATGGAATGCGATTGAAAAACATATTTTTGAAGAAGAAATAATTAAAGCATCTGCTCCAAGAATTATTCCATTTGGAGTAAATATGCTTGGACCTGTATTAATTGAATTTGGTTCAGAAGAACAAAAAAAATATTATCTTCCTAGAATATTAAATAATGAAGACTGGTGGGCCCAAGGTTACTCTGAACCTGGAGCTGGATCTGATCTTGCAAGTTTAAAGACTACAGCAATTGATAAAGGAGATCATTATGTTGTTAATGGACAAAAAACATGGACTACTCTTGGTCATCATGCTGATAAAATTTTCTGCTTAGTAAAAACAGATTTGGAAGCCAAACCACAGCTTGGTATTTCTTTTTTACTAATAGACATGGATACACCTGGCATAGAAGTAAAACCCATTGTTACTCTTGATGGAGAACATGAAGTTAATGAAGTTTGGTTTACAGATGTAAAGGTTCCTAAAAAAAATATAGTTGGAAAAGAAAATGAAGGCTGGACTTATGCTAAATATCTATTGACCTTTGAGAGAACGGGAATTGCAGGAGTACCATATTCAAAATCAGCATTAAATCATTTAAAAGTAATTTCAAAAAAATCTCTTAAAAATGGGAAACCTCTTATTGAGGACCCAGTTTTTTCTTCTGAAGTTGCGGAGCTTGAAATTGATCTTCTGGCAATGGAAATCTTCAATATAAGAACTGTTAGTGCTGCTGCAGAAGGTAAAGCACCAGGAATGGAGAGTTCACTTTTAAAAATAAAAGGTACATTAGTCAGACAAAAAACAACTGAACTTCTTAGAAAAGCACTTGGACCTCAAGCTTTACCTTATTTACCAGAGCAATTTGATGAAGGATGGAATGAAATGCCAATTGGCCCTGACTATGCAGGCCCAATTGCAAAGCAATACTTTAATATGCGTAAAATATCTATATATGGAGGATCTAACGAAATCCAAAAAAATATAGTTGCTAAAGCATCATTTGGATTATAGGGCATAATATGGATTTTTCATTATCTGAAGAAAGAAAAATGCTTCAAGAAACAGTGGCTAGGTTTTTTGAAAGCAATTACCAAAATATAAATAAGCGCAACGAAAATGTAAATTTACCAGAAGGATTTTGTAAAAATTTTTGGAAAGAAAGTGCAGAACTTGGCATTATAAGTGCCCTAGTTTCACCTAAATTTGGAGGATTAGGTGGTGACGGTGATGACATTTCAATAATATTTGAGTTAATTGGAAAATCTTTATGCGTAGAACCATTTCTAGCTTCAGGAGTATTATCGAGTACTATTTTATCCTCAGTAAGTAACCCTAATTTAGATTTAATCAACCAAATTGTAGAAGGTAAGCTATTAATTGCATTTGCACATACAGAGATGAATAACCGATATGAGGATAGTTTTATAGAAAATAGTGCTTCATTAAAAGATAATAAATGGTGTCTTAATGGTACGAAATCCTTTGTTATTAATGGCGATACTGCAAACAAAGTAATTGTTTCAGCTAGGATTGATGGGGATGTAAACGACAAAGCTGGAATTGGATTATTTTTAGTAGATAACGATCAAATAAAAAACAGATCTTATAATACTGTTGATGGGTATAGAGCATCTGAACTAATTTTTGATACTTCAAAAGCAGAACTTATAGCTAGAGATAATGAAGCGCTGAGCTGCATCATTAAAGCTAACTCTGCAGGCGCTCTGGCACTATCCGCTGAAGCTTTAGGTATTATGGAAACTTGTTTCAACTTAACTTTAGATTATTTAAAAACCAGAAATCAATTTGGGAAATCAATAGGTTCTTTTCAAAGTATTCAACATAGAATGGTTGATATGATGCTTGAAATTGAACAAGTAAAATCAGCAGTAATGTTAGCTTCATCAACTTACCAATCTGATGAAAAAACTAGAGATAAAAATATTTCAGCTGCTAAAAATTTAGTTGGTAGAGTTGGTAAATTAGTTGCAGAAGAAACTATTCAATTACATGGTGGTATTGCAATGACATGGGAGTATTCAGCTTCACACTATGCAAAAAGACTTATAATGATAGACCATTTAATGGGTGATAGTGACTATCATAGAGATAGATTTAAACTTTTAAGCGCATCTAATTTGTAAGAAGTATTCTCTCTGCTTTTTTTCTAAAGTCGTAAGGAACTTCCATGGATTTTCTTTTTTCTAAATCAAAAAGAACTGCAACTATTTCTATGTCCATGACTACTTCTCCAGATGTGTCGTCAATCATATGATGAATGAATTTTAGAGATTTGTTCCCAATTTTGGTAAAGTTAGTATACATTGTTACTGCCATTCCAAGAGGAGCTGTTTTATAATATCTAACAGAGTAATCCAACGCAGCTGAACCAATATTGTATTTAGACCTCCAGTTATAATCGGCTCCACAATAAGTAAAAAGATGTGTGGCTGCATCAGAAACACACCCAACCTTAAACTGACTAGACCCCATTTGTGAATAATCTAAATCCCAGGTATTGACTGCTTTTTTACATGTCATAAAAGCAGTGTTGTCAAATTTTTTAGTTGGTCTATTACCTTCTAATAGTCTTAAATTTTTAAATTCTAGTTCATTCAAATATGTTGTGTTATTTGACGTAAAAATTTTATTTATAACTTCTTTTATTTTTTCAGATATGTTTAGTGAGATTGTCATTTCAAAATATGCAGACACATTTTTATTATCTGGACAAAACACTTTGCTTAATAATATTAACTTATCTTTGCTTATAGATTTTAAATTTAAAACTATTTCTAAAGAACAATTTAAATGAACTTCTTTACTAAATATACAACGTTCATTTTCTATTTCAAAACAAACCTTTTGCTTAAAATTACTAGATATTTTATTAAATAGGTTTTTAATTGCATCTGAATGTTTGCCAAAATAAAATTGTACATTCATATGTGCCATTTGATCACAATCTTCTTTTTTAACTATTCCTTTATAAGCTGAATATATGCCCTTTTGAGTATTAGTTGTCATAAGAGATATATCATTAAAATTATTTTTTTTAACTACGTATTGCTTGCTAATAATTAATTGATCTTTTTCAAAATTAATATCCTTAGATAAATAAAGGCTTTTAATAATAATTAAGTCATTATCTTCATTTTGAGACAAGTCAGAAACAACATAGATAGTACTAAAACTTTCTACTTTTATTTTTGAATAATGTACTAAAGAGCCTGTATCAATATCAATATTTATTTTTTTTTCATATAAAGACGATAAAAAGGACATTGAATCTTCTAGTACTTTATCAAGAGAAGACAATTTCATATTATAATTTAAATCAAGGTCAAATTGATTAATTAGACCCCTAAAGGTTTCTAGATGTGTTTTATTCATATAATTAATATAATTAGGATTTTTCCTAATTTTTATCCCTTAACTCTAATTTAGCAACGCTCATTCTGTGAACTTCGTCAGGACCATCAGCTAATCTTAAAGCTCTAGCGTATCCATATGCATAAGATAAAGGGAAATCTGATGTCACGCCCCCTCCTCCATGAACTTGAATAGCTCTGTCAATAACTCTAGTCGCCATATTTGGTGCAATAACTTTGATCATTGATATTTCTTTTCTAGCAATTTTGTTACCAACTGTGTCCATCATATGAGCAGTCTTAAGAACTAAAAGACGAGCTTGTTCAATTTCAGCTCTACTTTCTGCAATGTCGTGCATGACAACTCCCTGTTGCGATATAGGCTTGCCAAAAGCTACTCTTGACTTTGCTCTGTTAACCATAAGCTCTAATGCTCTTTCAGCCTGCCCAATAAGTCTCATACAATGATGGATTCTACCTGGACCTAATCTACCCTGAGCTATCTCAAACCCTCTTCCTTCGCCTAAAAGCATATTTGAAGCAGGAACCTTAACGTTGGTAAATTGAACTTCAGCGTGACCATGTGGAGCATGATCATAACCAAAAACTGGAAGATGCCTTAAAACCTTTACACCAGGTGTTTCAAACGGAACTAATATCATAGATTGTTGTTTATATTTATCTGCCTTAGTATCCGTCTTACCCATGAAAATCATTATTTTACATCTCGGATCCATTGCACCTGACGTCCACCATTTAGTTGCATTAATTATATAATGATCACCTTCTCTGGTAATAGAACCTTGTATGTTTGAAGCATCAGAGGAAGCGACATCAGGTTCAGTCATTGCAAAAGAAGAGCGAATTTCTCCGTTTAGTAAAGGAGTTAACCATTCTTTCTTTTGTTGATCAGTTCCGTACCTTACTAAAACTTCCATATTTCCTGTGTCAGGAGCAGAACAGTTAAAAACTTCTGCACCTATAGGAGAACGCCCCATAATTTCACATAAAGGAGCATATTCCGTATTTGTAAGGCCAGCTCCTAGGTCACTGTCTGGTAAAAACAAATTCCATAAACCTTCAGATTTTGCTTTAGCTTTTAACTCTTCCATTATTGGAGGTATGCACCACCTTCCTCCTTCCTCAACTTGTTTTTTATAAACATCTTCGTTGTGATATACGTGTTCATTCATAAAAATGGATAGTTTTTCTTGAAGTTTCTTAACTTTATCTGAATGTTCAAAATTCATTATTTTTCCTTTATTAAATATTCGTTAAAAATGAAAGACGTTATTTGCTCTATTTATTAAGGCTTCTACTCTATTCCCAAACGTAGAAAATCTTTTATCTTTTGTTTGCCCTTTTAAATATCTTATATAAATTTGCTGAAGTATGACTGCTAATTTAAATGCACCGAAAGCATAATACCAATTTATATTTTCTAAATCAAAACCAGTTCTATTTGAATAATAATCTATTATCTCTTTCCTAGTTGGATATAGTATATTATCAGTTGGCATAGAGGTTATAGACTTACATTCTTCGTTATCATTTTCATCAATCCAATAATTTAACATATGACCAACATCCATTAAAGGGTCTCCTCTCGTACACATATCCCAATCAAAAACGGCTACTGGGTCAAATGGATCTATATTACTCCACATAATATTGTCTAATTTAAAATCATTATGTAAAATAGTAACAACCTTAGACTGTGGTAGGTTTAACCTCAAATGTGACGTTAATTTATCAAACCTAGATTTTAAATTTTCATTCTCAGTAGATTTTTTCCACCTGTCTTCCCAGCCATTTAGTTGCCTTAATGCAAACCCTTCTGGTTTTCCTAAGTCACCTAGCCCTACTTGATTTGGATTAACCTTATGCAAGTCAGCTAGAATATCAATCATTCTAAAACTTATTTTTCTAACATTCTCTTTTGAATTTGCAATATGATCATGCATTTTTTTTCTTATTACATAACCATTTCTTCTTTCAATAATATGGAATTTAGAACCTATAACACTCTCATCATCGCAGAAATATAAACTCTTAGGAGCAAGGGGAAATTTACTATTTATTTGAGACTGGACCTTATATTCTCTTAACATATCATGTGAGGATGGAGCAATCGGACCAAGAGGAGGTCTTCTCAAAACGTACTCTTTATTATCTAATTGTAATAAGTAGGTTAAATTAGCGTGCCCACCAGAAAATTGAAATATTTCGATATTATCAAAGCTGTAATCCAATTCGTTTTTTAGGTAAGTTTTTAATTTATTTAGATCTAGCTTTTCGTCTGCTCTAACATTAATTAACTCTTGATCGATAGTATTCATAATAAGTAATTATTAACGCTCCAAAATTATTTTAAAAGAAAATTAAATATGATAATCTTTTCTACTATTTATCATGTTAAATAGAATCACAACTAATAATTTATATAATTAACATTTAGGGAAAATATGGAAAACTTATTCAATTTAAACGGTAAAATAGCACTGGTTACGGGTGGATCAAGAGGTATTGGGGCAATGATAGCTGAGGGTTTTGTTCGTAATGGAGTAAAAACATATATCTCTTCAAGAAAATCAGACCCTTGCGATAAAAAGGCTAAAGAACTCTCAAAGTATGGAGAATGTATTTCCATACCTGCAGACTTAACTGACATGAACGAAATGGATAAATTAGTTACTAAAATTAAAGATAAAGAAACCAAACTTAATATTTTAGTAAATAATGCAGGAGCAGCTTGGGGTGCTTCATTTGATGATTTTCCAGAGATCGGTTGGGATAAGGTTATGGACACTAATGTTAAGTCTGTTTTTTTTCTTACTCAAAAATTAGTTGATATATTAGAGGCGTCAGCAAGCACGTCTGACCCTTCAAGAATTATAAATATTGGATCCATAGATGGCCTTGGAATTCCAAGAGCTGAGACATACTCATATCCCGCATCCAAAGCGGCAGTTCATCAACTTACAAAAGTTTTAGCTAATAGATTAGCAAACCGAAATATAAACGTTAATGCTATTGCGCCTGGACCTTTTGAGAGTAATATGATGGCCCACACTCTTGAAGAATATGGAGAACAAATAAAATCTTCAGTTCCCAGGGGAAGAATTGGCGTTCCTGAAGATATGGCAGGTGCTATCTGTAAAAATTACATCATCTGGTATCATCCATTTGGCAATTTTACCTTCGTACATTTTTAAAATATCATCTTTTGATGGAGATTTTTCAGGCATGGCTTGAACAATTAAAACAGGTCTTTCTTCCCATTTTTCGTGAGGGACAGAAATAACAGCAGCGTTAGCAACCTCTGGATGCCCAACACAAATATTTTCTAAATCAATAGAACTTATCCATTCACCACCAGATTTTATAATATCTTTTGTTCTGTCAGTTATAGTCATAAAACCATTCTCATCTATTTTAGCAACATCACCTGTATCAAACCATCCTCCCTCAAGAAATCTATCCTTTTCAGTAGTATCATTATAATATTCCTTTAAAACCCAAAAACCTTTTGAGAGCAACCTGCCCTGAGTTTCCCCGTCTTCTGGTAAATCATTGCCGTCATCGTCTACTAATTTCATTTGATGACCAAAAATAGTCCTGCCTTGTGCAATTTTTTGATCATAATATTCAGTCCTGTTTTTTGGCTCTTCACCTAATGCAGGCATATTCACAGTTCCTAATGGGCTCAATTCTGTCATACCCCAGGCATGTATTACCTCTGCTCCAAATTCATTTTCAAACCCTTCAAATAATGTTCTTGGACATGAAGACCCACCTATAACTAGCCTTTTGACTGTATCTATTTTTTTGCCTGAAGCTCTTAAGTGATTTAATAACAAAAGCCAAATAGTTGGAACTCCAAGGGAAATAGTTACCTTTTCTGTATTCATAAGGTCAGTTAAGCTTTCACCATCCAACTTTGCACCAGGGAAAACTATTTTAGTTCCACACATTGGCGCCGCATATGGTGTGCCCCAGGCATTAACATGAAACATTGGAACGACAGGGAGTACTACATCTTTAATTCCGTAAGGAACTACATCTTTTAAATTCATCCCATAAGCATGAAGAACTGTAGATCTATGTGAATAAAGTACACCTTTTGGATTTCCTGTGGTTCCAGAGGTGTAGCATAAGGATGACGCCGTTTTCTCATCTAATTGTGGCCAAATAAACTCATCAGATTCATCCTTGATGAAATCCTCATAACATATAACTTTGATGTCATCTTTGACTTTAGGTTTTATCATATTCTTTGCATCAGTCATAACCACTAAAGCTTCAACTGTTTTAAAATTTTCTGATGCTTTTTCAATCAATGGTAAAATATTCAAATCAACACATAAGACTTTGTCTTCGGCATGGTTAACAATATAGGACACTTGATCAGGGTGTAACCTAGGATTAAGTGTGTGACATATAAGGCCACTAGAAGAAGTCGCATAATATATTTCTAAGTGCCTATAACCATTCCATGCTAAAGTTCCAACTTTATCACCTTGTTGTAAATTTAATGATTTAAGGGCATTGGCTAATTTCTTAGTTCTTTTACCCCAACTTGAATAACTATATCTATGAATACCACCCTCAACTGTATTAGATACAATTTCTTGTTTTCCATAATTACTAACAGCATGCTCAAAAATACTTGAAATTAATAAAGGATGGTCTTGCATCAAACCTAACATATTATTCTCTCCAAAATTTAAACTTAATAAATTCTTTGTAATAAATTACACTATATTAATTTTTTATTTTTTCGCAAAATTTTTGTTTCTTCTTGGTCGATTTCAAAATCTTTTTCGTTAATACATACACCAAAAAGTTCAGTTGCTTCTTTTATAGAATATTTTTTTTCTTTTACATCTTTTAACACTAATAATTCATTCCTCTCAAATGGATGTCCATAACCCCCACCTCCCGGTGTTTTTACATGAACTGTATCACCTTTTGTAAGCTGAATATCTTGCTCTTTAGATAAATGAATAGGTGTATAAACTTTTTTTGACTGCTGGACATTAACAACATTAACTTGACCATCTAGTCCTCCCATAGCTCCTTGAGGACCATATCTGCCGTGATCCATTACAAAACTTGCTTGAGCATTATTACACAAAATCTCTAACTTATAATCTAGGCCGAAGCCACCTCTTTGTTTCCCTGCACCTCCTGAACCTTCGTGAAGAGCGTAATGGTGATACAATACTGGAAATTTTTGCTCCATAATCTCTACGGGAGGAGCTTTGGATATGCCGATAGTTGAGCATCCATTTGCAAGTCCATCGTGATCTGAATTACCACCATATCCTCCCCCAGATAATTGATACATTACAAAGTCACTATTTGTGTCTTCATTAAAACCACCTAAAGCAAAGTTTCCACTAGTGCCAGCAGGTGCAGCAGTAACCCTTGACGGAAGAACTTCAACTAATGCAATAAAAACTGCTTCAGCAATTCTTTGTGAAACTTCTGCTGCACAACCAGAAACAGGCCTTGGATAATGGGCATCTAAAAATGTGTTTAATGGCCTTTTAACTTTGAGAGGAATAAAAGCACCTCCATTTATGGGAACTTCAGGAAAAATATGTCTTATAGCTAGGTAAACAGAACTTAAAGTAGTAGCTAACACAGAGTTCATTGGTCCCTTACATGGTTTAGATGAACCAGAAAAATCAAATTCTAATTCTTCTTCTTTTTTTGTAATTGATAATTTAATTTCTAAGGGTTCGTTTACTACACCATCAGAGTCAACCCAAGCAGACGATTTATAAATACCATCGGGTATTTCTTGAATCATTGACTTCATTTGAGCTGAAGCTGCATTTCTTAACTCTGATATGCTTTGTTCTACAATATCATCACCATATTTATCTAGGAGTATATTTAAACGTTCCTCTCCAACTAAAAGAGCTGCTTCTTGAGCTTTTACATCGCCAATTCTTTGGTCAGCAACACGAATATTGGAGCAAATAATAGAGTAAATTTCAGTATCTAGCTTCCCTTTCTTAAACAGCTTAACTGGAGGTAGTCTTAACCCTTCTTGTTCTACAGCTGTTGCAGAAGCTGAAAACCCACCTGGAACACTTCCGCCAATATCTGGCCAATGGCCAGTATTAGACAGCCAGCAAAAAATTTTACCTTTTCTGAAATAAGGTTTTACAAACCTTACGTCCATTAAGTGAGTTCCACCAAGGTAAGGATCATTTACAATGTAGATGTCTTCCTCATAAGGTTTATCAACTTTACCTTCATTTATTAACCTAATAAGCTCTCTTGTAGAATACTCCATAGTGCCAACAAAAACTGGTAACCCTCCAATTCCTTGAGCAATAAGATCACCGCTTTCAGCAGCATAAATTCCGTCTGAACGATCATTCGCCTCAGAGATGACTGGAGAAAAAGCTGCGCGAGAAAACGTTAAATCCATTTCATCACAAACCTGTTGTAGACCTGCTTGAATAACGGACAGTGTTATTTTATCTATACCCATTAAAAATCACCTACCTCAATAAATATATTACCTAAATCATCTCCATACGCCTTATCATCGGGCTCAATTAACGTTGTAGTATCCATTTGCTCAATTATTGCAGGTCCTTTTAATTCAAATTGAAATGGTAATTTATCTCTAGAGTAAATTGGTGTATTTATAAATTTATCTTTAAAAAATACTTCTCTGTATTCTAATATAGCATCTTCTACATCAAGAACTTTTCCAGACATATTATTTAACAATGTAATATCTAACGGACTTTTATGACCTTGGACTGTGGTATTAATATTAACTATATTTGCCTTGATTTCAGGTAATTCGACTTTAAATCTTCTTAAGTAGGCATCTTCAAAGCTTTGTTGTATATATTTTAAATTTGGTTTGGAATTGCCTAGGTTAATTCTTAAAATATGAGTTTGACCAATAAATTGCATATCAAGGGTGAAACTTGAACTCATTTCCGTAAGATCAAGACCTTGCTTTTTAATTAATTCTTCTCCTCTTTCTTTTTGCTTTTTAAAAATAGCATGTAAATCAATAACATTAACTTTTTCAAGAGGAACATTTAAAGTCTTAGTAAAATCTTGTCTTAAATCAGCAACAACACAACCAAGAGCATTTGTAATTCCTGGTCGAGCTGGCACTAAAACTTTTGGAATCCCGAGTTCTTTTGCTAATGAACTTGCATGTAATGGACCAGCCCCTCCAAAAGCAAATAAAGTGAAGTCTCTAGGATCAACACCAAGTGAAATGGAAACCATTCTTATGGCACCTGCCATTTTTGTATTAGCAATTTTTACAACTGCTTGAGCAGTTTGAACTTCGTCAAGACCTAGTCCTTTTCCCAAAGAAGAATTAAAAATATTTTTAATATAATTTAAAGAGACCGTTTTATTATCTGAAATTATTTTTGATATGTTCAATCGACCTAGAAGGAGATTTGCATCTGAAATAGTTGGGACAGTTCCACCATTACCATAACAAATTGGACCAGGCTTTGAACCAGCACTTTCTGGACCCACTTCTAATAAACCCGCTAAATTTAATTTAGCTATTGAACCGCCACCCGCTCCTACTGTTCTTACATCAACCATAGGCACATGAACAGGCATACCGTATTCAACTTCTAAATCACTTGAAACAGAAGGTTCATTTCCAATAATTAGAGCAACATCAGTTGAAGTGCCGCCCATATCATATGTAATAATATTATTTATTCCTGAAGATTTTCCTGTGTGCGCGGCTGCAATAACACCCGAAGCAGGACCTGACATTACTGTCTTTACGGCTTCTTCAATTACTAACTTTGATGAAATAGTACCTCCATTTCCATTCATAACAAGTAATTCACCATCATATCCGTTTGAAACAAGTTCTTTTTCTAATTTATTAAGATATTTTTCGAGTATAGGTTGAACACTGGCGTTAATAGCTGCGGTAACACCTCTTTCATACTCTCTGTTTTCAGAGAGTAATGAGTGGCCCATAGTAATGTAATTATTCGGCCATATTTTCGAAATTATTTCTAAAGCTTTGAGTTCATGTTTATTGTTAGCATAAGAATGAAGAAAATGAATGACAACAGATTCACAACCCAATTTTAAAAGTTTTTTAGTAGCACTGATTATTTCAAGTTCTGAAAGTGGAGTTATAACTTTTCCACTGGCATTAATCCTTTCATTAACTTCAAAACGCAAGTCTCTAGATATTATTGGAACAAATTTTCCATGCATGCCATAAGAATTAGGTCTAGTTCTTCTACCTAATTCAATTATATCTCTAAAGCCTTTAGTTGTGATAAAACCAGTTTTGGATAACTTTCGTTCTAATAATGCATTGGTAGTAGTTGTGGTTCCATGAACAATTAACTTTACTTTATTTAAGTCTAGGTCAGCCTTTTTAATTGCATTCATAACTCCAAATGCCTGATTTTCTGATGATGTTGGGACTTTGGCAAATTCTATAACATTATTTTCTTTATTAACATAAATTAAGTCAGTGAAAGTTCCACCGACATCTATACCAAGAACATTGAATTTTTCAGAATTTGTTTTATTTTTTTTCATATTTCAAAATCAATAGATTAAAAATGGAATAAAATTTACTTAAAATAATTTACAAAAAATTGTTAGATCATATATTATGTTTATCATCAATGATTGTTAAAAAATAAATGAAACCTCTTTTTTAGAATTAGTTAGAAATTTTGTGTATTACAGACCTGAAAATATAAATGATGCAATTGCAACTCTGTCTAAGGGAGAACTTACTATTGCAGCAGGATGTACAGACTTATTTCCAACAACACAAGAAGATAGTCTAGGCAGTAATATATTAGACATATCAGCTATTAAATCATTAAGAACCGTTAGTATTGAAAATGGATTCCGTAGAATTGGTTCAGGAACAACTTGGTCAGATCTCGAAAATGAAGAATTACCAAATTGTTACGAAATGCTTAAAGAATGTAGTTCACAAGTAGGGTCCAGACAAATACAAAATGTAGGAACTATAGGAGGTAATTTATGCAATGCTTCCCCCGCCGCAGATGGAGTCCCCTGTCTTTTATCTTTGGATGCGTCGATTGAATTGATATCTATAAACGGAAAAAGAATCTTGAAATTAGAAGATTTTATTAAAGGATCTAGAAACACAGAATTAAAGAAAAATGAAATATTATCTGCAATACTTATTCCTCAAAAAGCTGAAAGAGGACGTTCATCGTTTGTTAAATTAGGCGCACGAAAATATTTAGTTATCTCCATTGCAATGGTTGCGTGTAAAATGAACTTAGATGGCGATATTATATCAGACATTGCTATATCAATAGGTTCTTGTAGTGCTGTGGCAAAAAGACTGAGAGAACTAGAAAACATTCTAATTGGGAAGAGCACAAATTCTGACTTAACTGCAGATATTTATAATTTTCAATACCAAAATCATATATCTCCAATTAATGACATAAGAGGAACTAATGAATACAGACTTGAAGTAGCAAGGGTATTAGTAAAAAACTCAATTATAGATACTATTAATAAATTTAAAATTAAAGGTTAATATGAATAATGCTAAAATTAAAATCGATTTTTATTTAAATAATAAAAAGCAAAACTTATTAGTAAATCCGTCTGACAGAATAAGTAAGATATTGAGAGAAGATTTAAGCTTAATGGGCACAAAAATAGGCTGTAATGCTGGAGATTGTGGTTCTTGTACGATCCTAGTTGACGATGAGCCTGTCTGCTCATGTCTTATGACAGTAGCAAAAGCAGAAAAAAAGAATATACAAACTATTGAAGGGTTGAGCTTAAATGGCATTAATAAACTTCAAAAATCATTTCTTAAACATGGTGCTGCACAATGTGGAATATGCACACCTGGTCTTTTAATAACAGCTTCGGCTCTTCTTAAAAAGAATTCAACTCCAAGTAAAAAGGAAGTTGAGGAAGCTTTATCTGGTGTTTTATGCAGATGTACTGGTTATCAAAAAATTGTAAGTGCCGTTATGAATGTTAATTCTGATGCAATGGAAGAACCTGTAGATAGCAAATCTGTAGGAAGAAGAGTTCCTAGAATTGATGGATTAAAAAAAGTATTAGGAACAGAAATTTATGGAGCAGATTATTGGCCTGAAGGATCACTTTCTATTAAAATTGTTAGATCCCCTTATCATAGAGCAAAATTTGAATTTGGCGATTTAAAGCAATGGAAACTTAAAACTGATGGTTTAGATATTATTCTCACAGCTAAGGATATACCTGGAGAAAATAAATTTGGAGTTATACCAAGTTTTGCTGATCAGCCTGCTTTAGCAGTTTCAGAAGCAAAATTTAAAGGTGAAGCTGTGGCAATTATTGCCGGAACTTATAATTCAATTAATAATTTAGATTTAGAAACATTTCCTATTAAATGGCAACCTTCAAAAGAAAGTCTGTCAATCAAATCGTCATACGACGATACTTCGTAGAGAATAATTCAGTTCTTACAAAAAGAATAATTTATTAAACCAGTTGGTAAAGTAGTTTCTGGAAATCCAGAAACTATTATCGAAAAATCAGCTTTTCAAGTTTCTGGTCATTTAGAAACTTCTTATGTAGAACACGCTTACATTGAACCTGAAGCAGGAAGTGCTTGGATGGACGGTAATACTTTAGTAATTCAAGCTTGTACACAAGCACCTATTATGGACCGTGACGATACAGCTAATATACTAGGATTAAAAAAAGAAAATGTAAGAATAATCCCAGCAACTGCTGGAGGAGGCTTTGGATCAAAATTAGATGTCTCTATTCAGCCTCTATTAGGCTTAGTAACTCTAAAAACTAAAAAGCCTTGTAGAATTGTATACACTCGAAATGAATCTATGATATCCACAACAAAGAGACATCCATCTGATATGCAAGCATCTATTTCTGCAGATAAAAATGGTAAAGTTGTAGGTATGATTTTTGATGGTGATTTCAACACTGGCGCATATGCAAGCTGGGGGCCTACAGTTGCTACAAGAGTTCCAATTCATGCAAGTGGCCCGTATTACACTCCAAATTACAAGGCTATTGGCAAAGCATTACATACCAACGGCCCTATTTCTGGAGCATTCAGAGGTTTTGGGGTTCCTCAAGCAGCAGCCCTTCAAGAAACTTTATATGACCAACTAGCTGATATTTGTAATATCGACCAATTAGAATTTAGAAAGATTAATGCTCTTAAGGACGGTCAAAAAACAGTTTGTGGCCAAGAACTTAATGGTGTGGGAATATATGAATGCTTGGATGCCCTGTCAGAAAAGTGGAAAGAAGGCATTGAGAAAATAAAGAAATTTAATAAAAAATCTGAATTTATTAAGAAAGGTATAGGTTTAGGGTCTTGTTGGTACGGTTGTGGTAATACAGCTCTTCCTAATCCTGCTACTATTAAAATTGGAATAGATAAAATTGGACGTCTTTTTCTTCACCAAGGGGCTACAGATATAGGTCAAGGATCTAATACCGTTATAACCCAAATTTGCGCTGACGCTTTAGGTGTCCCTCTAGAGGTGTTTAATTTAATTGGACCTGATACGCATTTAACTCCTGATTGTGGAAAGACATCTGCGTCTAGACAAACTTATATTACAGGCAAGGCAGCAGAATTGTCAGGAAAAAGTCTAAGAAATAAAATTTTAAGATTAAGTAATATGGGCTCTGATGCAGTTATTGAATTTAAAAACCAATCAATTGTTGTTAAACATAAAGAGAAAGAGCAAAAACTTGATCTTAAAGGCATGATGCAGGATCAAGATAATTATGTGTTATCTTCAATTGAGACTTATGACCCTCCTACAATACCACTTGATGAAAACGGTCAAGGAAAACCTTATGCGGTTTACGGGTATGGCGTTCAAATGGCTGAAATAGAAGTAAACAAAGAACTTGGAACAATAAAAGTTGAAAGAATTACAGCTGCTCATGATTTAGGAAAAGTTATAAATCCATTATTGGCAGAAGGACAAATTGAAGGCGGTATCGCCCAAGGGTTAGGGCTTGCTTTAATGGAAGAATATATTCCAGATAAAACAGAAAATTTGCATGATTATCTTATACCCACTATAGGTGACATGCCAGAAATAGAAAGTATCTTTATTGAAAAACCAGATCCAGAAGGACCTATGGGTGCTAAAGGATTAGGGGAACACGTTTTAATTCCAACAACACCTGCAATTTTAAATGCACTTAGAAACTGTACTGGAGCAATTATTAAAAAACTGCCCGCACTTCCTCATAGAGTTTTAGAAGCTATACTGGAGGCTAATGTTGATACAAGAAAAAATTAGATGTGATGCATGCCCAGTAATGTGTTTTATTGCCGAAGGTAAATCGGGGGCTTGTGATAGGTATGCCAATCAAAATGGTGAAATAATTAGACTAGATCCTCTAATAATTTTGAATAATAAAATAGATAAAGGTGATGAGGTGAAGCCTTTTCTTAAAGCTAATTGGAATGGCGAAACCACTGAAAATGACAACAATTTTATAACAGCAATTGGATCAGGTACTACTTATCCAGATTATAAACCTGCTCCTTTTATCTTTAACAGCAAAGTAGATGGTGCTGATTTTATTACTGTAGTTACAGAAGCAATTTTTTCATATTGTGGAGTAAAAATTAAGATAGATACCGACAGACATTTAGGATCTGAAAGAGCTATTGTAAGACATAAAGGTGAAGCTATAGGTCATGTTATGACAAGTGAATATGGATCACAAATGCTTTCATTGGGAGGAGTTGATCACCTAACTGGTGGTACGAAAGTTGAAGGACGTATAACTTGTGAAG
Organism: uncultured Planktomarina sp.; assembly: GCA_905181795.1. GTDB lineage: Bacteria > Pseudomonadota > Alphaproteobacteria > Puniceispirillales > Marisalimonadaceae > Marisalimonas. Next base: position 44,256 of record CAJIZD010000009.1, read on the forward strand.
CTTTGATGAACTTGTGCAATAAAGAAGCAGTAGAACTATCAATTGATGAAGGTCTTACTGTTGTTGTTCAAGCAGGCAAGTCTCCAATCATTGAAGGGGTAAAAGAAACCAAAATGAGAGTTGGATGTGGATCTGCTACAATCGGAATGTTTGCATCTCAATGGGCTGGCCTTGTTGATGAAGTTGTTGTTGTAGACGACCATATTACAGGTGTGGTTTCGGAACATCAGGCTGGCAAAGTATTAGATTGGAAAAGTACAGGTATTTCAGTGAAAGGAAGACGATCTACTCCTGGTAGATATTTTCAAGTAGCAAACCCTGGTACTGGATGGGGAGGAACAGATATTCAAGACCCATTAACAATTTTAGGTTCTTGGAACGAAAAAAAAGGTGCTTTACCAGGATTAACCATTCTTATGGTTTCAACAACAGGTGAAAATTATTCTTATTACGAACTAGACAATAACTTAATTCCACAGAAGAAAAAACTACCTAAAAATTTAAAAGCAAGTGTTGAACTGATTGAAGAAAATTGTGAACCTGCTCTTTGTACTGTAATGTTTGTTGCGGGTGCTGGTGGATCACTTAGATCCGGTGTGACAAAAAATCCAATTCAATTAACTAAATCAGTTAAAAATAATACAACTAATATAACTTGTGGAGGAGCAAAAACATATATCTGGCCTGGTGGTGGAATAACGCTAATGGTTGATGTTTTTGAAATGCCTGATAATTCTTTTGGATATGTCCCTACTCCTGCTATTGTAGCTCCTTTAGAGTTTACCATTGATAAACAACCAATATAAATCAATTGGAGGGCACA